>CAYYVR010000044.1:13710-18289 GCA_964475185.1 uncultured Clostridium sp.
AATGGATTTCCTTTGATGGTATGGAACAGACTGACTTCGCTGAACCTGTCAGTCGTAAGAATGCCTTTTTCTTTCAGCTGCTGATACATCATGGCATAGATCACCGTGCCCAGAACGATGCCGGCGAATCCCCCGACCAAAGCGTCAAGGGCGCCATTTCCGATGGCTCCGGCGATGGTTCCGGGGCAATAGCCCAGCAGGGCGAAGCCGACGCCGAACAGGAGTCCGCCAATGATCGCATTTTTAAGGGATCCCCCCTTCGTTTTCACCGGGACCATCCCCCTGGGATGGAAAAAACTTACGCCTAGCATGGATACGACGATGGCGGAAAGGATGATCTTGATCACCGTAAAATCGGTGAGTCTCAACTGCCCCATGATCACATCATATTGGGTGACCCCGCCCTTTTGAAGGAAAAAGCCAAACAATAAACCGATCAGAAGCCCTTCAATCTTTCTTGCAATCCCTTTTTTCATTGCCCACCTCTAAAATCCATAAATCAGAAAAGCCACTGCGATCCCGCCGATGAAAAACGCAATGGATGCCGCCCAGCTGATGACCGACAATAAACTGGTCCCGCTGATCCCGTGACCGCTGGTGCAGCCATTGGACCACCTTGCTCCGATGCCCAGAAAGATTCCCCCTGCAAAGGAAACCAGAAAACGCAGCGCCACGTTCCCGGAAATGCCCTCGGCCCACATTTTCGGGACCGCGGCGAGCTCGAAGCTGCCCGACAGCAGCGACGAGGCCATTGAGCCGAGGATGACACCGATGACCAGCATGATGCCCCAGTCAAGGGTCAGCTCGTACTTCTGGTAATAGGGATTTTCATCGACTTTCTCTTTGTTCACCGATCGCAGGAGAATACCGCCAAGTTTCATGTAACTGGTGGATGCACCCAGCGGTTTTTCTGAAACCAGCAAAGATCCGATATTCAACAGTCCGATCAAAGCGCCCAGTACGTAGGGCGACCATCGTTCAAGCAGCAGGAAATCCATTCTCTTCTCCTCCGTTCCATGGTTTAAATATAGAAAAAATAGACGATGAGTGACGATACCGCCAGAAAAATAATACTCATGATCCCTCCGGCTTTCATAAAGTCTGCATTGTTAAAATTCCCGGCGCCCATCACATAGGCATTGACCTGATGAGTGGGCAGGACAAATGAATTGGAAGCAGCTACGCCGACCAGGAGGGCCAGTCCCCTGGGATCGATGCCGAACCGTTCGCCCATGATGAGGATCAGAGGCACCAGCAATACCGTGGCGGCCACGTTGGACATAAACAGCGAAAAGAAGGACGTGATCAGACCGATCACCGCCAGGATCAACAGGACCGGCCAGGACGCCACAACACCGATGAGGGCCTCGGCCACTGATTTTGCGGCACCGGTCTGCTCGAAGGCCACACCCAGCGGGATCAGGCCGGCCAGAAGGAAGATCTTTTTCCAGTCGATGGCCTGATACAGCTCTTCTTTGTGAATCACGCCGGTCAGGAGCATCAGGATACCCGCTGAAAGGAAACTGAGGGGCAGCGGGATGCCCAGCAGGATCAAAAGGATGCTGGCCGCCAGAATCAGCAGCGCATGCACCTGGCGATCTTCCCGGGAGAGTTCAGCCGGCTGCCTGATCTGACTGATGAGGGCGAACTCCTTTGAATCCCTGATGTTCGCCAGATCTTCCCATCGTCCGAAGATGATGGCCTTCAGGCCCGGTGACATCGGCTGCTCCATAAACTCTGATCGCTCGCCCTCATGGCTGATGTACATGATGGGCTCGATTTTATAGTTTTTCCGTAAGCCGATCTCCCGGATCGTTTTCCCCTTCAGATCCGAGTCCGGCGGAAGAATGATTTCAGCAAATCCCGCCGCCTCATCATCGGCAAGTTCCCGAAACCGGTCCAGCCGGCCCTTCGCCGCCAGACCATAGGCCGTCAGAAATCGGCTGATCCGGTCTTCTTCCCCGAAAATGGCCAGGGTCTGGCCGGCCTGGAGAATGGTTTTCCGCCAGGGGACATAGATCTTGCTGCCGGAATCCCAAAGGGCAAGGATATGGATCCTGTGAACCGGCCACAGATCCAGCGTTTCAATGGTCTTCCCTGTCAGTCCGCTGGCTTCGATCAGATCCACTTCGTGGATTTTTCTGGGAAGCTCATAGACATCCAGGAGCGCATCGGTTCGAACCCGGTCGCTCTCCTCGCTGCCGGGAAGCACCTTGTCCGAGAAAAAGAAAAAAAACAAGATGGCTGCCGAAAGAAGGCCCACCCCGATGGGCGTCACAGAAAACATCCCGAACCCTTCATAGCCGCCATCTGCCAGAAGATCATTCAAAATGATCAGCGGCCCGGAAGCAACCATGGTGATCGTACCGCCGATGATCCCGGCGAATGCCATGGGCAGGATGATCCGTTTCGGCGGAATGCCCGCTTCATGTCCGATTTTTTTCACCGCCGGCAAGAACAGTGCCACGGCGCCGATATTTTGCATAAAGGAAGAAATGACGCCAGTGACCAGCATGACTGTGGCCGTTACGACAGACGCCTTCCTTCCGCTTTTTGTGAGGATCATCCGGGCCAGGCGATCCATGAGCCCGGTTTTTTCGATGCCAAACCCCATGATCATCACCCCCATGATCGCCATGACAGCATTGGAGGAAAAGCCCGAAAATGCCTGCTCCGGAGACAGGATGCCCGTCCACGCCAAAGAAAGCATAATCACTACAGCAGCCACATCATTCCTGATTTTCTCCGCCGAGAACATGATGACAGCGGCAAAAAGGATCACAAATACAATGATGACTTGATTGCTCATGGCACTCCTTTCCATTCATGAACCCCGCCAGCCTCCGCTCCCAGATGAACATACCAGCCCCGTCAAAGCCGGGCCGGCTTTTTCGTCAGCAGTCCGCCGATGCAGCCAGAAACGCCAGGAGAACGCCGGCCGGCTGTCTGGGCGAAGAAAGGCGCATCCAAAATCTTCGACGCCGGGCCGGCACGGGCTGCCTGGATCAGGCACAGGCTGGTATCTCTCTTTCCTGCCGCTGAGCCCGGCCTGTTTTCGGACCCGGATCCGGACGCAGCGGAGCCACCCCCCCCTGAGACGTTCCCCTTTGTCCGCTGACCTCAACCTATGGGTCCAGAGGAGCCCTAAGGCTGGCTGGAAGATCATGCCCCATTGGCACTATTCCAGATTTCTGTACATATCGACGCCGCCGGTTATGACCACCGGATCGAATCCCCTGACCCGGAGGTAGGCTGCCGCAGTGGTGGCACGATTGCCTGACCCGCAGAGGACGTACATCGTTTTATGCTCATCCAGTTTGCCGAGGTTCTCATAGAGACTCTTCAGCGGAATGTTCACTTTATTCTCGCTGGGATCTCTTTCTTTCATTTCATTGTAATCTCTGATATCCACCAGGATAAAGTCCTCCCGTTTGGGCATTTCCTTGTATTGTTTTGCAGAGATCGTCTTGAGCTGGTCGACTTCATTGCCGCTTTGCTGCCACATTTCGATGCCCTCGGGCAGATATCCGACCAGATTGTCAAAGCCCATTCGCCTGCAATACCAGTAGATCTCCTCCATCTCACCCACTGTCCCATCGATGACAAAAGCAATTTTTACATCGGGCGTGTAGATCGAGCCCAGAAACGCAGAGAGGTTTCCCTTGGGCAGAAAGATGGACCCGGGGATATGTCCGCCGATAAAGCCCTCTTTGTACCTGGTATCGACCAGGACCACCTCGTCCTTCATGGCTGCGATCTCCGCCACAGTCAGCGGATTGAGAACGACGTCGTTGCCGACAAACTCTGCGCCTTTCACGTTGAGCACTTCCATTGTTTCAAAATATCTGGGCTTGATCCGCATCCTCGCAAAGTTTTTGATGAATGCTTCCCTGGAAGGCATCTGCAGCAGTTCATTCGTCGCTTTTTCATACCCCAATGAGGAATAGGGTCTTTCATCCATGGCATCGCCGCAGGCCGATCCTGCGCCATGAGCCGGGCACATCAGGACGTGATCCCCCATCGGCAGGAGCTTGTTGTAAACACTGTCATAAAGAAGGCCTGTCATTTTTTCAAGGTTCTCCTCCCCATAGAAGTCTGTCCGTCCAAGGTCCCCCATAAACAGACAGTCTCCGGTGAAGACCAGATACGCCTGATCCACGCCCTTTTCATACACTGCGTAGCTCATGTGGCCCAATGTATGACCTGGTGTATGAATGGCCTTTAAAGTGATGTCGCCCATATCAAGCTGGAATCCATCGCGGATCGTTTCGCCGTAAACATGTCCCAGATCCTCATGGCCGGAAATATAGATTACCGCACCCGTTTTTTCCGCCAGTTCCATGGATCCGATCACGAAGTCCTCATTTCGGTGGGTTTCAAAAATGTATTTGATCCTCATCCCCGCTTCTCTGGCTGTTTCCATGTAAATCTCAACATCCCGCATGGGATCGATCACGGCCAGATCGGTCCCGTCACCGATCATATAGGAATAATGAGCAAGCCCCTCGGTCACAATTTTCTTAAAAAACATACCCTCACCTCTTCTGCGTTTATTTATTTTTTATGGTAACACAAAATT
>CAYYVR010000045.1:0-2124 GCA_964475185.1 uncultured Clostridium sp.
CATAAGTATAGAATTGTAACAAAGAACTATCGCGTAGCGATTTTGTTCAATGAAATAAAAGCATTTTCATTCGACATTGCCACTATGCCATATTGAGGTGAAATATGAATCTGATCAAAATCGCTGCCGTCTGTCCTGCCGTTCGGGTGGCTGACCCCCACCATAATGCCGGGGTCATCCTGGACCTTTTGAAACGGATGGAAACGGAAAATGTCCAGGCGGCCGTCTTTCCCGAACTTTCTCTGACGGGCTACACCTGCGGGGATCTTTTCTTCCAGGAGCAGCTGCTCAATGAAACGCTGGAAGCCCTGCAAAAGATCCAGAAGGCCTCCCTGGGAAGCAATCTGTTTTTTGCCGTCGGTGCCCCGCTGCGCATCGGCCGGCGTCTTTATAACTGTGCCGTTGCCATGCAGAACGGCCGGACCCTGGGCATCGTGCCGAAAACGTATCTGCCCAATGCCGGGGAGTTTTATGAAAAGCGGTGGTTTTCTGCCCTCCCCGTCGATGAACCCGTCGCCTTCATCCCCTGGGGCAATGATACCGTCCCCTTCGGCCGGATGATCTTTAACGCCAGGGGACTCCGCTTCGGCATCGAGATCTGCGAAGACCTCTGGGCTCCGGTCCCCCCATCCACGGATCTTGCCCTGGCCGGGGCCCAGATCCTCTTCAACCTGTCCGCCTCCAATGAGCTCATCGCCAAGGCCGATTACCGCCGGACCCTGGTGGATGCCCACAGTGCCAGACTCCTGGCCGGCTACGTCTATGCTTCGGCCGGCGTCGGGGAATCCACGACGGATGTGGTCTTCTCCGGACATCTGCTCATCGCGGAAAACGGTCATATCCTGGCGGAAAATCAGCGGTTCGCCACGGAAAGTGAATATATCACCGCCTGGATCGACGCTGACCGGCTGGACAATGAGCGGATCCGCCATACAGCGACCCTGGATTCAGTCCCGCGGCAGTCCCTCCATGAAGTGCCCATGGATCTTCCCCGTACCGTCCTGGAGGACTTTGACCGCTCCATCGATCCGACGCCCTTCATTCCCAAAGACCCGGATCAGATGGTCAGCCGCTGCCGGGAGATTTTCGCCATCCAGGCCCATGGTCTGGCCAAACGGCTTCGCGCCATCGGCAGCGATCACTGCGTCATCGGCATTTCCGGGGGTCTGGATTCCACCCTGGCCCTTCTGGTCATCCGCAAAGCCCTGCAGATCAACGGGACGCCGCCGGAAGCGATCCTCACGGTGACCATGCCGGGCTTTGGCACCACTGACCGGACCTATCAGAATGCCGTGGATCTGTGCCGGGAAATGGGCACGGATTTCCGGGAGATCAACATCGTGAAGGCCTCCCTGCAGCACTTTGAAGACATCGGCCACGATCCTGCCATCCTGGATTCCACCTATGAAAATACCCAGGCCAGGGAACGGACCCAGATCCTCATGGACCTGGCCAACAAGGAGGGCGGCATCGTGGTGGGTACCGGAGATCTCTCGGAGCTGGCGCTGGGCTGGGCCACCTACAACGGCGACCACATGAGCATGTACGGCGTCAACGCCTCCATCCCCAAGACCCTGGTCCGGTATCTGGTCCGGTATGCAGCCGACTATGAGTCGGAACCGGCCGTGACAAAGATTCTTCATGATATCCTGGATACCCCGGTCTCACCGGAACTCTTGCCATCGGACAAGGAAGGAAACATCGCCCAGAAAACGGAAGATATCATCGGGCCCTATGAACTCCATGACTTTTTCCTCTTCCATATGATGCGCTACGGATCCACCCCGGAGAAGATCCTGTTTCTCGCAGGCCATGCCTTCCGGGATCAGTATGACGAAGACGTCATCCGCAAATGGCTCAGGGTATTCATCCGCCGTTTCTTCACCAACCAGTTCAAGCGATCCGCTCTGCCGGATGGTCCCAAAGTCGGATCAGTGGCTCTGTCCCCCCGCGGAGACTGGCGCATGCCTTCCGATGTCACCTATAAAGCCTGGGTCCGGGATCTGGATTAATTTTCTTTCGGGATCATGTGACATTTTTCAGGTTCCCCTTTCATTATATGAAAGAACCTGTTTCATGGCTTCAGGGATCCCTGCCCTTCAGGGCCACTCCGGGCTCCCCGCC
>CAYYVR010000045.1:2224-18096 GCA_964475185.1 uncultured Clostridium sp.
TGACGATAAAACTTACATTTTAATATGGTATTTATTACTACATCGTGATAGAATAAAATATCGCGTTTTGATCTAAAACAGCAAAAGAAAATTAAAGAGGTGAAGAGATTTATGTGGTTCAGTAAATCCACAGAAGAGGTCCTTCAGGAACTGGGCATCGACCTTGAACAAGGCCTGACCAGTGAAGAAGCGGCCAGACGACTGGAACAGTACGGTCCCAACAAGCTCCCGGAACAGAAGCGGAAATCGCTGCTTTCCATGTTCCTGGCCCAGCTCCAGGACACCATGATCTACATTCTGCTGGCGGCAACGCTGCTGTCGCTGATCATGGGAGACCATGCCGAAGCAATCATTATTCTAATTGTCGTTCTCCTGAACGCCGCCATTGGCGTCTTCCAGGAAAACAAAGCCGAACAGGCCATGGAAGCCCTGAAAAAGCTCACGACACCAAGGGCTTATGTCCGCCGTGACGGCCAGGTCGTGGATGTGGGCTCCGAAGAGATCGTTCCAGGCGATGTCGTCGAGATCGACGCCGGGCGCTTTATCCCCGCCGATCTCCGCCTGGTGGAATCCTCCAATCTTCAGATCGAGGAATCTGCCCTCACCGGAGAATCTGTGCCCTCGGAGAAGGATGCCTCCTTTATTTCCGATAAGGCCAATCTCCCCCTGGGCGACCGGAAAAACATGGCCTTCATGTCCACTCTGGCCACCTATGGCCGCGGGGTCGGTGTCGTAGTCGCCAATGCAGTGGAATCCGAGATCGGAAAGATCGCCAAGATCCTGGAGGAAGACAATGATGAAATGACCCCCCTCCAGAAGCGTCTGGATCATTTCGGAAAGATGCTCGGCTTCATCTGTCTGGCTGTGGCCGGTCTGATGCTTGTCGTCGGGCTGTTCCAGGGACGCGGCTTCAAGGACATGCTGCTCCTGGCCATTTCCCTTGCCGTTGCTGCCATTCCTGAAGGCCTTCCGGCCATCGTTGCCATTGTTCTGGCCCTGGGTGTCACCCGGATGAGCAAAAACAATGCCATCGTCAAAAAACTGCCCTCCGTTGAGACCCTGGGTTCGGTCAACATCATCTGTTCCGATAAAACCGGAACGCTCACTCAGAATAAAATGACCGTGGTCAAGTCCTACACTTACGAAAACATGCACCAGATGGATGCAGACATCGACAAGGTGGAGACCGACGAAGACGAGCGCATGCTGGTCAAATCACTGGTCCTTTGTTCTGATGCCACAGCCAATGCCGAAAAGACCACCGGAGATCCCACTGAGATCGCCTTTGTCATCTTCGGAAACCGCATCGGCATGACCAAGGAAGCTCTGAACAAAGAGTTCCCGCGGGTCGCCGAGAAACCCTTCGATTCCGACCGGAAACTCATGAGTACTGCCAATAAAGAAGGCGATCAATACGTCGTCCACACCAAGGGCGCCGTGGATAATCTCCTGAAGATCTCCACCCGTGCATTTGTTGATGGAAAAGTCGTCCCCATGACGGAGAAGATTCGCAGCAATTACCTCACCGAGGCGGAAAACCTGAGTAACGAAGCCCTTCGTGTCCTGGGAGCTGCCTACAAATTCTCCGATACGGTGCCGGGACCCGAAGAAATGGAACATGATCTGATCTTCCTGGGCATGGTGGGCATGATCGATCCGCCGCGACTGGAAGTCAAAGATTCCGTGGCCGTAGCCAAACAGGCCGGAGTCCGCACCATCATGATCACCGGTGACCACAAGAACACCGCCGTGGCCATTGCCCGTGAACTGGGCATTGCCCAGTCCATCGACCAGGCCCTCACCGGACCGGAGATCGATGATATCAGCGATGAGGACTTCGTCAAAAACATCAACAACTGGCGCGTATTCGCCCGGGTCTCCCCGGAACATAAAGTCAAAATCGTCCGCGCTTTCAAGAGCCATGACAATGTAGTCTCCATGACCGGCGACGGCGTCAATGATGCCCCCTCCCTGAAATTTGCGGATATCGGCGTTGCCATGGGCATCACCGGAACCGACGTCAGCAAAGGTGCTGCCGATATGATCCTCACCGATGACAACTTCTCCACCATCGTTCGCGCTGTGGAGGAAGGCCGTAACATTTACGCCAACATCAAGAAAGCCGTCATCTTCCTGCTATCCTGCAACCTGGGAGAGATCATCGCATTGTTCTTTGCGGTTCTCTTCGGCTGGCCGATCCCCCTTCTGCCGACGCAGATCCTGTGGGTCAACCTGGTCACCGACTCCCTCCCCGCGATCTCACTGGGCATCGATCCCGGCGACCCGGATGCCATGAAGAAAAAGCCGAGAGACCCCAAAGACAGTTTCTTTTCCAACGGTGCCGGCATTCGCGCCGTCATTGGCGGAACCCTCATTGGCGTCCTGACACTGGCTGCCTTCATCTGGGGACTCACCGAACGCGGCGTCCCCTTCTCGGAACTGACATCGGTGACCAATGATAATCCCGCACTGGTTTATGCCCGGACCATGGCCTTTGTGGTACTTGCCGCCTCACAGCTGTTCTACTCGCTGTCCATGCGCAATCCCATCAAGAGCATTTTCCAGGTGGGACTCTTCACCAATAAATATCTGGCCGGTTCCATCGTCATGGGCATCCTGCTCCAGCTGGTGGTCATTGAAGTTCCCTTCCTGGCCAATGCCTTCGAAGTCCATGCACTGCCGCTTAATGACTGGATCGTCGTCATCGGCTTTGCCTTGATCCCCCTGGCTGTCAATGAACTCATCAAAGCCATCCATCGGATCTTTGACAAAGATCATTCCGACAACGAATTTTAATCATAGAACCTTAAAAGCAAGCTCTCCCCGATGCGTTCGGGGAGAGCTTGCTTTTTTGAGAAATAAATTCAGCTGTTTTGGGTTTGCGTTTCCCATTGGTGAAGTCAGGGAAGATATGTCAGTTTGATCCGTCGAAATATAGAACAAATGTTCTATATTTCGTTATAATGAACATACGCCTACTATGCATCATCCCAAGGGTCAGTAAGGTTTCCTGGTTTCCTGATTCCCCAGGATCTGATGGATGTGATCCGCCAGAAATTCAGCAACTGCCTCCAGGGCATTGGCTTCAGTTTCTGAGAACCGATTCAGGTTGGGGCTGTCACAGTCGATGACTGCTATGACACGATCTTCATGGATCACCGGTACCACAACTTCCGAGCGGGACGCACTGTCACAGGCGATATGTCCTGGGAATGCATCCACATCCTCGACAATCATGGGCCTGCGCTGGCTGACACAGGTCCCGCAGACACCCTCTCCGACTTTGATCCGCGTGCAGGCCGGCTTTCCCTGAAAGGGACCCAGGACCAATTCACCGTTTCGCAGGAAGTAAAAGCCGATCCAGTTGATGTCGTCAAGATACGCATCCATGATCGCCGTGGCATTGCAGATCAGCGCCAGAGGATCTGATTCGCCCTCGGCCTGAGCTTTGATGACGCGCACCATACTGTCGAGTTTCTGCTGGGCCGTCAGGCCGTAGGCTTGGGTTTTAATCATTTTTCTTCCTCTTCACCAGATGGGTCCCGGTTTCATCCTGCGTGACTTTTCCTGCCTTCATGAGATTGCCCAGTGCCATCTTGAAGTAGTTTTTGGACGTGTTGAACCGGCGTTTGATTTCCTCCGGGGTGCTTCGGTCATTATAGGGAATGGTCCCACCTTCCGCCCGGAGTGCACTGAGGATCTCCTGTTTGAGATCCTGCCGCTCTTTTTTCAGTTCAGAACGCAGGGTCAGAGAGGGTTTGCCGTCATCGAGAAATTTAAGGATCCGGGCCTCAATGACCTCTCCGGGCATCACATCCGTGAAAAACTCATCCTTGAACAGAATCGCTTTGTACCTGTCATCGATGGCCGCCTGAAGCGCTCCATTCTGCTGGCGGCCGAAGATCCGAACCGTCACCATCTCATCTTTTTGGAACATCCCTTCCGGGGGCAGCTCCAGCGCCCCGTTGACATCCGTTGTGGCGCAGAGCCGTTCGGTCTTGTCCACATAGAGTTTAAAAAGGTATTCTTCCCCTTCTTCAATGGCGTATTTCTGCTCTTTCCGGGGGACAAAGACGTCGCGTTCCAGACCGATGTCAATGAACGCTCCGCTTTCATTGGATCCCACGACTTTCAGTTTCTTCACTTCACCCACTGTGATCAGGGGCTCTTTCATGGTGGCAATGATACGATCCTGTGAATCCCGGTACACGAAGACAGGCACGATGTCACCGACCCTGACCTTATCGGTCATGCTCCCATGGGGCAGCAGGACATCGTCACTGGTATTGCCGGTTCCGGCTTCCAGATAGACGCCGAAGGAAGCTTCCCGCTTCACCGTCATTTCATTGATTTCACCTAATTTATAGTTCATTTGCATGCTCCTTTGCCGTTTGGACGTAATGGATGGCGGACTGCCGATTGCTTTCGATCTCCTGCGGGGAAATGTTCCGTTTAAACTTTGCCGGTGACCCGAACCAGACTTCGCCATCGGGAATGCGGGTCCCCTGAGTGACCAGACTGCCGGCACCGACGATGCAGTTTTCACCGACGACGACGTCATCGAGCAAAATGGCACCCATCCCGATGAGTGAATTATTACCAATTTGTAAATTATGAATGATGGCCTGATGGCCAATGGTTACATAATCTCCAATATGTAAACTTTTATCGGGGTCACAGTGGACCATGGTCAGGTCCTGGATGTTGCTGTTTTCACCGACAGTGATGGGGCCATCCCCGCGCAGTACTGCATTATACCATATACTGGTGCCCGAGTTCAGGCTGATCCTGCCGCTGAGCTGTGCGCCGGGGGCAATGAAAGGTTTGTCAGGGCTCTGTGCCCGATCTATTTTACTCATTTGAATATCTCCTTGATTTCTTGTCTTATCATGATAGTATCATACTTTTATCAGTTCTTGGAGAACCCGTGTAAGGCAACTTTTGGCTGATCTTAATGTTTGACATAATAACCGATATTATGTCCTGAGCAACGATGCATTTAACATATTTTTCTCATTCTGTAGATGGATCAAACCAGGGGCTACTACTAAGTATTGTGTCTGTCAAGTCTTTTCAAACACAATATATAGTATTATAATAGCACTTGAATCACAAACGGAGGAACGCTATGAAAACTGTAAGTGACATTTTAAAAAGACATTTTACCAAGGAACTGGAAAAGAGTAAGAAAAAGACCGTCTATGATCTGTTCAAATGGGTCAAACGTGACGTCCTGCTCAAGGACTACAAGTCCGGACGGATCCTTACGGATATGAAGAATCTGGAATTTCCGGAATTCTATTCCCAAAACGCCATTGACATCATTGCCTCGAAGTATTTCCGCAAAGCCGGCGTCAATAACAGCCTGGGCTACGAAAACTCCATGAAGATGGTCGCTGACCGGATGGTTTCCTTCTGGAGCGATGCGCTGGTCGAGGAAGGCATACTGACGACAGAAGATGAAAAATCCATCTTTTATGATGAGCTGGTCTATGCCCTGCTCCATCAGATGTTTGCCCCAAACTCCCCCCAGTGGTTCAACACCGGATTGAAGCAAAGCTATGGGATCACCGGGAATCCCAATAATACTTACTATTATGATCCGATCCAGCAGAAAGTCGTTGCATCGGAGGATGCCTACTCCAGAACACAGGCTTCTGCCTGCTTTATCCTGTCCATCGAAGACAAGCTGCTGGGCCCCCATTCCATTTCGGAACAGTATGTTTCCGAAACCAAGCTCTTCAAAGGCGGATCAGGCACCGGAACGAACTTCTCTTCCCTTCGGGCAGCCGGTGAAAAACTCTCCGGTGGCGGCATCTCCTCCGGTCTCATGAGCTTTCTGAAAGGCCTCGACCGAAATGCCGGCGCCATCAAATCTGGCGGCACCACCCGGCGGGCAGCCAAAATGGTCTGCCTGGACATCGATCATCCCGAGATCGAAACCTTCATCAACTGGAAAGCCAAGGAAGAGGACAAAGTCCGGGCTCTGGCTAAAATGGGCTACGATGGATCCTTTGAAGGGGAAGCCTACGAGACTGTCTCCGGTCAGAACTCCAATAACTCCCTGCGGATCTCAGATGAATTCATGAACAAAGTGGTTGCGCTGGACAAAGAACCGGATGCCACCATCACATTGAAGGGCCGCGTCGATGACCGAGTCAACCGGGATATCAAGGTCCAGAAACTCTGGGATGAATTTAATGAAGCCGCCTGGAAATGCGCCGATCCGGCCCCCCAGTACACCGATACCTTCAATGCCTGGCACACCTGCCCGGCCGGTGAAGACGGCCAGTATATGGCTCCTCACAATCGCCTGAATTCGACCAACCCCTGCGGAGAATATGCATTCCTGGATGATACCAGCTGCAACCTTGCCTCCATCAACCTGTACCGCTTCTTTGACCGGGAAAAGAACAGCTTTGATGTTGAAGGCTTCCTCCACATCGTATCCCTGGCCCAGCTGCTGCTGGAAGCTTCCATCCACTGGGGCCAGTTCCCCACCGAAGACATCGCCCGCAAAACGCACGTTTTCCGGACCACAGGCCTTGGCATCGCCAACCTGGCTTCTCTGCTCATGGCATCAGGGATCCCCTATGATTCCGATGAAGCCAGATCCTATGCCGCCGGCATCATGGGTCTTCTGACCGGTCGAAGCTATGCCGTCTCCGCCCTCATGGCAAAGAAAGTCGGTCCTTTTGAAGCTTATCACCTGAATCAGGATCACATGCTGCGGGTCATCAAAAACCATGCAGTGGTTGCCGGAGCCCTCAGTGAACCCCTTGACGGCCTCAACTATGATCCACTGAAAGTCGACCATGCACTGCTCAAAAAAATCGATCAGGAGGCCCTCTCCGAAGCCCTGAAATCGGAATGGCAGAAAGCCATCGACCTGGGGCGGGAGAACGGCTACCGCAATGCACAGGTCTCTGTCATCGCCCCAACGGGCACCATCTCGTTTGCCATGGACTGCGCCGCCACTTCCATTGAACCTTTCTTCTCCCATGTCGTCTACAAGAAACTCTCCGGCGGCGGCTTCATGACCATTGCCAATCCGGTGATCCAGGAAGCGCTTGGAAATCTGGGCTACTCGGAAGAAGAGATCAAAGATATCATGGATTACATCTCCCGTGAAAAGGACGGCATGATCATCGATGGGAAAATCGAAGGGGCTCCTCATCTGAAGGAAGAACATCTGCCCATTTTCGACACAGCCAACACCTGCGGAACTGGCAGCCGTTACATCCACTACAATGGTCATGTCCTCATGGTGGCCGCCCTTACCCCGCTGGTATCCGGGGCCATCAGCAAAACCGTCAATCTGCCCAAGAATGCCACGGTGGATGACTTCAAGGAAGTTGCCATCAATGCATGGCGCAAAGGCGTCAAGGGCATTTCCCTGTACCGTGACGGTTCCAAATTTGCCCAGCCGCTCAATACCCGTCTGGACGACGATATGACGGAAGAGGATCTTGAAAACCTGATCTACCCGGAATTGCTCCGATATGCCCGCGAGGCGAAGGACGCCATGGCTAAGAGCATTTCCAAGCGGAACAAGCCCCTGGGTGTACGAACCGGCAGAACGCATCCTGCTCAGGTCGAAGACGTCAAGATCTACGTCACTGTCAATCGGGACGCGGAAGGAAACATCTCCGAGATCTTCATGACCACCGACCGCGAAGGGACCCTGATCACAGGCCTCCTCAACTCCCTCTCCAAGACGATCTCCGTCATGCTGCAGTATCATATTCCGGCCGGAGACATTGCCAAGATGCTCCGCGGCCAGAAGTACGAACCCTACGGTTTTGTATCCAAGCACCCCTACATCAAGCATGTCACATCGATCTCCGATCTGATCTCCAAGATCATCGACATCGAACTGGGTGATTTCTCCCGGTGCCAGGTGAAACCGGAACCGGATGAACTCGATGATTTCCATCCGGCCTATAAGCCTGTGCCCTTAAGAGGAGTCAAGCCCGCTGAAAATGATGCTTCTGATCCATCCTATGGCTCTCTGGCTGCCAAAGACCTGATCAAAGATGCCGAAGAAAACGGCGAAAAACTCTACGGATCGGTCTGTTCCAACTGTTCTTCGACCCGAATGGTCATGAATGGCACCTGCAAAGTCTGTCTTGACTGCGGAACCACCACCGGCTGTTCATAAACTCGCCGATCCCGCCGCGATCCTCAGCCTGCCTTAGGGCAGGCCCGGTGGATCGGTCCTGTCCACAGGAACTGAAACACCAAAATTATGCGGATCAATAATATAAAGCGGATCACCAAAATAAAGCGAGCGGATGAGATAAAATCATCCGCTCGCTTTATTTTTAATGATCCAGAAAATGGATCCTTCGGGCGTCTACTTCTTCCCTGCTGATTTGGCCGTTGGTTTTGCTTCCGCTGCAGAAGCATTGGATTTGGAAAGTTGTTTTGCGCGATTCGGCTTTGCCTTGGGCTTCATGACGATCTGCCTGTCTGACTTCTTGAGGGTTTTGCGTCTGCGCAGATCAAGGAACCAGAGAAATGCAAATAACGACAAGGTCAGAGGGATCAGATGCCAGAGTCCGTTCGGATAAAAGAACAGAACTGCCAGAGCGCCTCCGAACATGACCACTGCTGCAGCCAGCATGTACCACTTATTGATGGTATGCTTCCTTAAAAAATAGATATTGGCCAGATTGAACAGGATCATGACGATGAACGCATATACGATGGTCAGGATCACATCCAGGATCAGATTACCGGTAAGTCTCATTTAATTTCCTCCTTAATGACACACAGATATATTCTAAAGAAAAGCGCCCTGCCTTTCAAGTGTTTTCGCCAGAAAAGGGGCATTTATACCAAATATACTCTCCGACGCGCCCGGGCCGGCATTGGCCGGATTATCAAAATTCCTTGATATAACTGGAATATTTTGATAATCTCATATCGGTGTATAGTTATGCGAATTTATCATTTGTTATATGCATAGATTAATACCCTTTTTAAAAAGTAAAGTCCCTTCAAACGTAACATTTTTTGAGAGTTTCATAACAAAATACGGGAAACCCCTTTACAATTAAATTCAAATGGTTATAATTAAAACGTATTGAACTTGAAATTTGTCAATTATATGACTGCTACAGTCGGATATTGATCATTTCATCAAATCGCAATCTTACATTTAAAATTTTAAGGGAGTTGAGGAACTACTATGGCAGCAAGCGTAACATTAGACGATCTGGATCTCCAAATTCTGGACATATTGATCAAGGACGCCAGAACACCTTACCTGGAAATAGCCAGAATCTGTCACGTATCCGGCGGTACGATCCACGTTCGAATGAAAAAAATGGAAGACATGGGGATCATCAAAGGTACCAAGATCCTGTTGGATATGTCAAAACTGGGATACGACGTATGTTGTTTCATCGGGGTTTATCTCGACAAAACTTCATCTTTCCAGGATGCCGTTGCAGAAATGGGCAAAATCAAGGAAATCGTTGAACTCCACTATACCACTGGTGCTTACACCTTATTTGCAAAAGTCATCTGCAAAAACATCTCTCATCTGCAGGAACTGCTTCTGAGCAGCATCAACCTCATTCCCGGCGTCCAGCGAACAGATACGTTCATTTCACTGTCTCAGCCCGTGGATCGGAACGTCAGACTGTAATTTCAATAAATCATTAAATGGCATCGATTGGGATACTCCTGTGCACAGCATGGGAGTATTTGTTTTTTTGATTCCCTCCTCAGGATCCCGGTTCGCTGTTAACAGCCCTTCTGCGGTCGTCTGAGACCTGCAATGCACCAAACATTATAATATTATTGCAAAACAATAATTCATATGATATTCTAAGGGTGAAATTATTGTAAAACAATAATCGGAGGTGACCATGAAACAAAAATCCTTCCTTGCAGTACTTGCTGCGGAGTCATTGATCTGCCTGATCTTCGTCACACTGTCCCGATTCCTGCCCGGTTTCGGTTCCTCTTTTCTGGCGTTTCCCTATGAACAGATCAGTCAGGCCCTTCGGATGCTCTCACTGAGCAGCGGATTGGGAAATGCCCTGGCTCTGGCAGCGTATTTTGTGATCTCGGCTGCTCCCCTGATCCTGCTTGCCTGGTCGGGGACCCGCCGTCAACTGGCGGCCGAGGATCTGCTGCTGCCTCTTCTGAGCCTGCTCCTTTTTCGGTTCCTGTATCTGCTGATCAATCCGGGGCTGAATCGGAACAGCCTCCTTGCCGCCCAGCCGGATTTTTCAGGCCTTATCCTGCATTCAGTTCTCATTGCCTATCTGATCCTTCGGCTGGTCCGCAGGCTCCAATCGGAAGATCTGAAAAAACCGGGCAACTACCTGAAGGGGTTCATCCTTCTGCTGATGGGCTATCTGGTCTTCGCTGCCTTCGGTCCCCACGTTCTGAACCTTCTGGCCACCATGGATTCATTGCAGATCACCAACACCATGGCCGGCACGGATCTATTGCCCACATACCTCATGATCGGCCTGGGCTATCTGGTCCGGATCCTGCCCCTTCTCCTGGTGGTCTGGATCGCATTTCTCACACTGGACCTGCTCGATGCCATGTCCGCGAACGCTTATTCCGCGGAAGTGGTCGGGACCGCCCGGCGCCTGTCAGATGCCAGCCAGCAGGCTCTGATCCTCATCGTCCTCTCTTCGCTGGGGTTCAATCTGATCCAGCTGCTGTTTTCCGACGCTCTGCTCAAGATCGATCTGAAGCTGATGATCCCCCTGGATCTGGTCCTCTTCAGTCTTGGCGCGCTGCTGTTTGCCCGATTCATCCGGGACACCAGACAGCTCAAAGAAGACCACGATCTCTTCATATAGGAGGGGTGGTATGGCAATTACGGTACACCTTGAAGAAATCCTGAAAGAGCGCGGCATGACCTCCAAGGAACTCTGTTCCAAAGTGGGCATCACCGAGGCCAATCTCTCGATCCTGCGCAGCGGGAAAGCCAGAGGCGTTCGTTTCAGCACCATCAATCGCATCTGCTTTTATCTTGCGTGCGATGTGGGCGATCTGTTGCAATTCGACGGAAAATTGGAGGATGAAGATCATGAAGAAGAATAACCATTGGCTGGCCGTTGCCTGGATCCTGATGCTGAGCCTGGCCCTCTCAGGCTGTCAGCTGGCAAAAGCAGAGGCCGGATCCCCGGACGAAGACGCTCTGATCGGCGCGTTCATCACCATGGCGCCCCTGGACCTTCTGGATCCGGAAAAGTATTTCAGTGACCACCCGGATGAGCTGGCCGGCGGAGAGATCACGCTGGAGCACACCCCCGGGGATCACAAAAGAATCTACGCTGTGTTAAAGGACCTGGGCCGTACTGAACCTGAGGCCGGCGGGCAACAGGATCCGGCTGATCCGATCCCCACGATCAGAAACAGGGAATTTGTATTTGAAGGACTCGAAGGCATCCCCCTCTTCGCTCCCCTGATGCCGGGAGAAACCCGGGAAGATTCCTATTATTCCACCATGGTATCTGATGCCGTCCAGAATACCCACCTCAACGTGAACATCGGAGATCAGGAAGAAACGATACGTTTAAATGGCACCATCTTCTTTGAACCCAATCGGAATGATGCGGCCTTTCACATCAACCCGGTTTATCAGTCAGCCGATGGCCGCGTCTACCTGACCTCGGGAACCGGGATGGCCTACACCGGACATACGGGGGATGAAGGCGAGATCATGACCAAAACGATGGATTCCACGGTGGAAGTGACCAATAACGGGATCACCATGAAAAAAACGCATTCCATCCAGGTTTCCCTTGAGGCGGTTTTCGCCACAAAAACTGTCTGGCTCATCGAAATGGACAAAAATCACCGGATCCTCCATGAATTTGGTCTTGATCCAGGGGCTCTGCCACGGGAAATGGACCTAGATCCCACCACTGAATATGTGATTTTCGAAGACCATCGACACGATGAAGCCGGTGAATGGAACATCAGGCGCAGGATCCTGGAGCCCAGGGACGGATCTTTCAGCGTCTATCAGCCTGATGAGTATGGCATCATGGTTCGCCGGACAACGATCCTGAACTGGCCATCACAGACGCCCTGATCCATCCCGGCAACCTCTGCTTTTGCGGGTTGCTTCCGTGTTCACCGCAAGCCGGTTCGATTGTGCCTTCATGAATTCTGATATCCCGATCCGCAGACCACCCCAGCCCGGACGATGACTTCAATTCAAAGAAAAGCCAAGCCGATCAGGTCCCATCGACCCGGTCGGCTTGGCTTGATTGATGGATTGAAGGATTGATCCGTGATCGGTTGATCTGTGGTCATTTCCGCGATCTGTGTTCCGTCATCCGGAAGTGCTGGGCTAAAGGCTGGGATCTGTATTTATTTCTTATGAATTGTCTGATGCCGGAATTTCTGGTTAATTGGCCTTCTCCTGCCGGCGCAGGGATTCATGGAGCGCTGCGATCTCATCCACCAGCAGCTGCCGGACGGTTTTATGGATCACTTTCTCCTCTTCTTTGGACAGCTGATCCAGATAGATGGGCGGCAGGAACTTCATGTAGATGGTCTGGTTTTCCTGGAGCTTGCCTTCGCCCTCCAGGACGTTATAAGCACCGTCGATCATGACGGGGACCACCGGACTGTTGGATTTTTCCGCCAGTTTGAAGCTGCCTTTCTGAAACTCGCGGACCTCGCTGGACCGGGATCTGGTCCCTTCGGGATAGATCGCGCCGTTGACGCCTTCTTCGCGGATGCGCCGGGCGGCTTCATTGATGACTTTGACGGCTTCTCTGGGGTCTTCCCGATCCAGGAACAGACAGCCCATGTCCGTCATCCATTTCCCGAACACCGGCCAGGATTCCAGTTCTTTTTTCGCCACAAAAATGGTCGGCTCCTCCATCTGACTGAGGTGCGCCACCACATCGAAGAGACTTTGATGGTTGCCCACAAAGACAACGGGCCCCTCCTTGGGGATATTCTCAAAACCGGTGGTCACGACCCTGGTTTTGGTCGAAGCCAGGATATCAAAGGTGTGCTGGCGGATGATCTGATAGGCGCGAAGCCGAATTTCCTTCACATCCATTTTTTTCTTTTCCTGGTTGAATGTCAGTTTGTGCAGGGCAAAGCCGATGAATTTCGGGACATATCTTAAAACGGTACTTACAGTTCCCATCGGTGATCTCCAATTCCATAAATATTTTGACCGGTATCTGCATGGTTTCAGATAACATTGAAATAATTATAGCATATTACGCCTTGCTTCAAGGAGGAATTGCGTTGAAACTGACTGTTCTCCTGGCCAGATGGAAACTGCGCTTTCAGTCCCTGAGCCGGATCCGCCAACGGCTGTACCTTGCTGTGTGCATAGTGCTGCCTCTGATCCTCCTGACTGCCGGTTTGGGCACCTGCCGCCTGTCAATGCTCGTTTCAGGAAATCCCGAGATCTACTCCAACCTCCCGGTCCTGTGGAACAACGACCCCTTAAAGGTCCATATCATCGATGTGGGCCAGGGAGATGCAACACTCATTCAGTACTGTGACCGGGCACTGCTCATCGACACCGGTCCGCCGGAATCCTCTCTGTCCCTGATCCGATATCTCAAAGATCTGGGCCTGAGCCGGTTGGATCTCCTGATCCTGACCCATCCCCATGATGACCACGTGGGCGCAGCCATGGAGATCCTCCGTGAGTTCAGCGTCCACCGGATCTTTTTGGCCCACAGCGACTGCGATAACCCCCTCCAGATCCAGGTGCAGCAGTTTGCAAAGAAGCGCGGTATTCCGGTTTCTTCTCCTTTTCGGGACACGCTTCTCACCATGGGTGAGGCGTCCATGAAATGCCTGCATCCCATGGATCGTCCCTATTCAAACATCAACAATTACTCCAGTGTCTGGGAACTGACCCTGGGCCGTCAGAAGTTCCTGTTCCTGGCCGATCTGGAGGAGGATGAATTTGCCAGTCTGACCACCGGGCCTGTGGACTTTCTGCGCGCCGGCCATCATGGTTCACAGACGTCTCTGAACGAAGACCTTCTCAGACGTCTCTCACCTTCCCTTGCCGGCATCAGTGTCGGAGAGGATAATCCCTTCGGTCATCCGTCCAAAGCTGTCCTGCGGATGCTGGAGGCATCTGAGACCCCTTATTTCCGGACGGATCAGGATGGGACGGTGGTTTTGTCAGGGGACGGGAAGTTCCTGCGCCGGGTTCACTGAATGGCGCTTTTCATGTATAATAAAAATACTGATTTGTTCCGCATTACGACGGATTTTTTTAATGTTAGGAGTTGGATACTATGAAAGTCAGAACCAGATTTGCCCCAAGCCCCACCGGGTTCATGCACATCGGCAATTTAAGGACCGCACTGTACGAATATCTCATCGCAAAACATGAAGGCGGTGATTTTATTCTCAGAATAGAAGATACCGACCAGGAGCGTTTTGTCGAAGGGTCTGTGGATGTCGTGCTGGACTCCCTGGAAAAATCCGGCCTGATTTATGATGAAGGCCCGGACAAGGACAAGGGCTACGGTCCCTACATCCAGTCCCAGCGCCGGGATATCTACCGCAAATATGCGGAAGAACTGGTGGACAAGGGCGAAGCCTACTACTGTTTCTGCGACAAGGAGCGCCTGGACACCCTGCGCGCCCATGCGGATGCACTGAAACGGCCCTTCAAGTACGACAAGCACTGCCTCCATCTGTCAAAGGATGAGATCCAGGCCAAGCTGGCCTCGGGCATGCCCCATGTCATTCGCCAGAACAATCCCACGCAGGGCGAAACCATCTTCGAGGATGCCATTTTCGGCAAGATCACCGTTGACAATCAGGAACTGGAGGATATGGTCCTCCTTAAAAGCGACGGGCTGCCCACTTATAATTTTGCCAATGTGGTGGATGACCATCTCATGGAGATCAGCCACGTGGTCCGGGGATCCGAATACTTATCCTCCGCCCCCAAGTATAACCGGCTCTATGAGGCATTCGGCTGGGATATTCCGGTCTATGTCCACTGTCCGCCCATCATGAAGGATTCTCAGCACAAGCTTTCCAAGCGAAGCGGTGACGCTTCCTTCCAGGATCTTCTGGATAAAGGCTTCCTGCCGGAAGCGGTGATCAACTACATCTCCCTTCTGGGCTGGAATCCCGGCACCAATGACGAGCTCTTCACCCTGGAAGAACTCATCCGGGTCTTTGATTACAGAAAGATCAATAAATCCCCGGCCATCTTCGATCCGGAGAAACTGCGCTGGATGAACCAGCAGTATCTGAAGAAGATGGACAGTGAGACCTTCCATGCCACTGTTCTGCCCTGGATCGGGAAAGTCACCGACGGGACCGCTCTGGACACCAGAAAAATCGCCGATGTGCTCCATGATCGCACGGAAGTTTTATCCGAGATCCCCGAACAGATCGCATTCCTGGCCGAACTGCCGGAATATGATACCGCCATGCATATCCACAAGAAAATGAAGACGATCCCGGAGATCGCGCTGAACTCCCTGCACAGAGCCGTACCGGTCCTGGAGGATCTGCCGGAATGGACGTATGATGCCATCCATGATGCACTCATGGCCCTGGCAAAGGAAATGGAGATCAAAAACGGACAAATGCTCTGGCCTGTCCGCACAGCCCTGTCCGGCATGCAGTATACGCCGGGCGGCGCGTTTGAGATCGCCGACATCCTGGGCAGAGAAGAATCTCTGCGCCGTCTGCGCAAGGGCATTGAGATGCTTCAGGCTGCACAGGCATGATCTGGACCCCTGAGAAACGGTCATCCATCCGGATGGCCGTTTCTCAGCGAATCTTCGAAATCAGCCCCTGGTTCTTCAGGGATCCCGCCGCAGAGAGCGGCGTTTAAAGTCCATCCAGGATGGGTCCCACAGGCCATTTGGTATAAT
>CAYYVR010000046.1:0-10249 GCA_964475185.1 uncultured Clostridium sp.
GGAGATATCAAATGAATCCTTCCTTCCTACTGATGCTTGCCAGCTTCCTGGTCATCCTGGCTGTGCTGGCAGTGGACTTATTTTTTTACCGGCACAAAAATACCATCTATATGACGAATCAGAGCCATGTCAATCTATATGTCGTCCCCTTCCTTTTGTCCTTTGTATTATTCACGCTGGCCATCTCCGGGGAGGGAATGACGCCGCTGGGACTGGGCATGCTCCTGATTTTTCTGGGGGTCTATATCTACATTCTGACCTATGACAAGATCATCCTCATCGGCGCCGCCAAGACCGAAGTGATCGCGGAGCTGGAAGCCTATCTCAGGGATTCCGGACGCAGTTTCCGGGTCTACAGCACCAATGAATTCACCAGCATGGTGGAGATCAACAACTACCGCAATGCCCTCATCGTCCGGGATGCCGACAAGTGGATCGAGATCGACAATCATATCCATTATGATGAGGACTTCATTCGCGCCCTCAACGATTACTTCCGGGAAAAAGCCCCGGCCATGGAGAAAAAGCGAGTCCGGCCCAACATTTTCTTCTATGTCCTGATTCTGGTCATTGCCATCCTGGCTTTCTCCCTGTCAAAGTTCTACCTCACGGTCTGAAGACTGTATAATCATTCAGTTATTGTGGATTAAAAAGCGGGAATCACTGTCCTCGGAAAGTGGTTCCCGCTTTTTATCCGGTTGAGATCGTATGATTTTTATCTTTTAAATCATAACAAATTCTTGGGTAAAACGATTCCATTTTTAATTTTTCCGTTGGTTTCTGACAAATCAATAATTATTCATGATTATGTCCGCCATCTATTGACACTTTCCACGGATAACAGTAAACTTATCCCAATTTATAAAATCGCTTTGTGAAAAGAGGTCGCACCTTGTCAAGAGTACCGTCTGCGGGAAAGGGGCTGGTGCCGAAGTACGGATAGTACTGGGGCCATACTGAACAAGTATGGAACTGTTTCCCGATCGTTGCCCAATGATCTGGAAAAGTGCTTTAACAGAGCCGGGCGACTGCAAGGTATTACAGACCGTGAGCATTCGCTTACGGTCTTTTATGTTTTTATCGGAGACGGACTGCAATCAGGAGGAAAATGAAATGGTGCTGCCGGGAACCTGCGAAAATCGAAACGGACAATTATATATCGGAGGCGTGGCGGCCAAAACCCTGGCCGACCGGTACAAAACACCGCTTTATGTCATGGATGAGGCGCACCTGCGCCGGGTCATGCGTCAGTTTCTGGCGGCCATGGACCATCCAAGGCTGCAGACGGAGGTGATCTATGCCTCCAAGGCATTCCTGAACAAAGCCATGGCGGCCATCGTCAGGGAGGAAGGCCTGTCCATGGATGCGGTCTCCGGCGGAGAACTCTATACGGCGCTGGCCGCAGGCTTTGAACCGGAGCGCCTCTACTTTCACGGCAACAACAAATCCGATGCGGAACTGGCTTTTGCCCTGGAGCAGCACATCGGCTGCATCATTCTGGATAATGCCGATGAGGCCGACCGGGTCATCGCAGGGCTCACCGGCAGCGCCCGCCGCCAGCGGGTCATGCTCCGGGTCAATCCCGGCATCGAAGCCCACACCCATGAGTACATCAGCACCACTAAAAACGACTCCAAGTTCGGCCTGAGCATCTTCCAGTCCCAGACCCGGGAACTGCTGGCCCGCCTGGCGGCGCACCCCTCCCTGATCCTGGAAGGGCTTCACTGTCACATCGGCTCCCAGATTTTTGAGGAGCAGTCGTTCCGCTCCGCAGCCGAGGTCATGATCGATTACATCTCCGAGCTCAAAGCGGCCGGCATCTCCCTCACCGCCCTCAATCTCGGCGGCGGGTTCGGGGTCCGCTATGTGGAAGGCGATGATCCCATCGCCCCGGAGGAGTTCCTGCCCGGGATGCTGGATCACCTGGCCGATCTTCTGGAAGAGCGGGATCTGGACCCTCTGAAGATCCTCATCGAACCGGGCCGGGCCATCGCTGCCAATGCCGGCACCACCCTCTACACCGTGGGCGGGATCAAGCGGACCTACGGCGGCAAACAGTACGTTTTTGTGGATGGCTCCATGGCCGACCACATCCGGACCGCGCTGTACGGAGCCGACTATGAGGCGGCGCTGGCCCAGCGGCTGGCGGCAGCGCCGGAAGGCATCTGGACCGTCACCGGCAAAGCCTGTGAGTCCGGCGATATCCTGGTCCGGGATCTCCCCCTGGCCCAGGCCCGCACCGGGGAACTCCTGGCCGTCTTCTCCACCGGTGCCTACCATTATTCCATGGCATCGAATTACAACCGGCTGCCCCGGCCCGCCGTCGTCATGGTCAGCGCAGGCAAAACCCGTCTGGCCGTCCGCCGGGAGAGCTACGAGGATCTCCTGCGCAATGATGTGATGGAGGATTATCCCAATGAGTAACAGCGAGGTGACATCATGAAATTTTTAAAATACCACGGAGCCGGCAATGACTTCATCATCCCCGATGAACCGGTGGCTGAAGAGCAGCTGTCGTCTCTGGCCCGGACCCTGTGTCACCGGCAGTTCGGGTTCGGTGCCGACGGTCTGCTTTATGCCCTGCCGTCGGATCAGGCCGCCATCCGAATGGCCTACTACAACCAGGATGGGACCCCGGCGCCCATGTGCGGCAACGGTCTGCGCTGCTTTGCCCGCTACGTCCATGAGACCGGTCGCATCACCGAGGGCGTCTTCAGGGTCCAGACCCTGGCCGGCCTCCTGCTGGTCGATGTGACGCGGGGCTATGACCGCATCCGGGTCGAGATCGGCACCCCGCGGTTCACCCTGGCCCCGCCTGAGACGGCCCGGCCTCTGGAGGAGGCGGAAGATCTCACCCTGTCGGTGAACGGACGCTCCTATGACATGACGGTGCTGTTTTTGGGCACCCTGCACGGCGTGATCTTCACCGAAGGCGAAGTCCCGGAAGAGGATGCGCATGCCCTGTGCCATCATCCCTTCTTCCCGGGAAGGATCAATGTCAATTTCGTCTATGTCCTCTCCAGGGATCATCTTGAAGTAACGACCTATGAACGGGGCGTCGGCTATACGCTGGCCTGCGGCACCGGTGTGTGCGCAGCCCAGGTGGCCGCCCATCGAAACCATCTTACAGAAAATCAGGCGCTTGTCACCGTGCCGGGAGGCACACTGTCCGTCCAGGTCGAAGAGAAGGTCTTTCTCACCGGCCCGGCCGTCCGAATCGGAAAAGGAGAAATGGAAAATGAGTAAAGTAAATGTAGCAATCGTTGGTGCCACCGGCATGGTGGGTTCGACCTTTCTGAAGGTCCTGGAAGATCTCAAGGTCCCGGTGGATGACCTCATCCTTCTGGCCTCGGAAAAATCCGTGGGGAAAAAGGTCCTGTTTCGGGGCAGAGAATATGAAGTGGAGCTATTAAACGAAGACGCACTGGATCCTGCGCGGTTCAGCTATGCGCTGTTCTCAGCCGGCGGCGGCGTCAGCACGGAGTATGCCCCCATCGCAGCCAGCCGCGGGATCACAGTCATCGATAACTCCAGCGCCTGGCGCATGGATCCCAAGGTTCCCCTGGTGGTTCCGGAGATCAATTTCGATGCCATCGGCGAGGACGATCACCTCATCGCCAATCCCAACTGCAGCACCATCCAGTCCGTTCTGCCCCTGAAAGTGATCCATGATCTGTTCACCGTGCGCCGGGTGGTCTACACCACCTATCAGGCCGTTTCCGGTTCCGGATTCAAGGGCATCGCCGATCTGGACCGGACCCTTGCCGGCGAAGATGCCGCCTTCTACCGCCACCCCATCGCAGACAACTGCCTGCCGGAGATCGATGTCTTCCTGGACAATGGCTATACCAAGGAAGAACAGAAAATGATCGAAGAAACGAGGAAGATCCTGGGAGATGACACCATGGCCGTCAGCGCCACCTGTGTCCGTGTCCCGGTCCGCAACGGTCACAGCGTGGCCATGAATGTGACGACGGAGCAGCCCCTGAACCTGGATCTGCTCATCGAGGCCCTGGCGGCCGCTGAGGGCATCCGGGTCACCGGAGACAATGAACTCTATCCCACGGCCCGCCAGGCGTCGGGCCAGGACCAGGTCCTGGTCGGCCGGCTCCGTATCGATGACAGTTTCCCCAACACCCTGCACCTTTGGAACGTGGCGGACAATATCCGCAAAGGCGCTGCAACCAATGCTGTCCAGATCCTGATGAAATTATTGGAGGTAAGATCATGACTATGTGGAATGGAGCCGGAGTTGCCATCGTGACTCCCTTTGACAATGGAACCATTAATTACGAAGCGATGGAACATCTTCTGAACTGGCAGATCGCCGAAGGCACCGATGCGCTGATCATCGCCGGCACCACCGGGGAATCAGCCACGATGTCCAGGGAGGAAAAGCTGGCCCTTTTCGAATTTGCCATGAAGGTCGTCAATGGCCGCGTCCCCGTCATTGCCGGGACCGGTTCCAATAATACAGCGGATACCGTGGCTCTTTCCGTGGCGGCTGAGAAGCTGGGTGTGGATGGACTGCTCCTGGTCACGCCCTACTACAACAAACCTTCCCAGCGCGGCCTGTACGCTCACTACAAAGCCGTCAATGATGCCGTCTCAACGCCCATCATCCTCTACAATGTCCCCGGCCGCACCAGTGTGGATCTGTTTCCGGAGACCGTCATCGAACTGACGAAACTGGACAACGTCAAAGCGCTGAAGGAAGCTTCCGGTCATCCGGAGCGCTGCGGTCAGATCCTGGCTCAGGTCCCGGCGGACTTCAAGGTCTATTCGGGCAATGACAATGAGATTTTCGCATTCATGGAGCAGGGCGGCCATGGCGTCATTTCCGTCCTGTCCAACATCGCTCCGCGGGCGACCCATGACATCGTGGCCCGCTACTTAAGCGGTGATGTTGACGGCGCCCGGGCCCTGCAGGCGCAGTACGACGACCTCATCGCCGATATTTTCATCGAGACCAATCCGGTGCCGGTAAAGGAAGCCCTGAACCTGATGGGCTTCCAGGCCGGAACATTCAGGCTCCCCCTGGTGGAACTGGCACCGGAGAACCGGGCAAAACTTACCGAGACACTGACCCGGTACGGCCTGCTGGCGGGTGATGAGAAATGATGATCGGGATCTACGGGGGCACCGGGCAAATGGGCAAGGTCCTGACAGACCTTTATGCCAGCGAAGAGCCGTCAGCTGAGATCGTCATCTTCAGCCGCAGCCACCCGGAGCGAATGGAGGGTCCCGCGCCGGACGTCGTCATCGACTTTTCCCATAAAGATGCCCTGACGGAAGTCCTGGCCTACTGCACCCAGCAAGGCGTGCCCCTGGTGCTGGCCACCACGGGCTTCGATGAGACGCAGCAGGCTGCTGTCCGGACTGCGGCTCAGACCATCCCCCTTTTCTGGAGCGCCAACCTGAGCCTGGGCATCCATGTCCTCAAGGCCCTGGCGCGCCAGGCTGCCCGACTCCTGGGGGAGGATGCCGACATCGAGATCATCGAACGCCATCACAAACGCAAAAAAGACGCCCCCAGCGGCACGGCGCTGCTGCTGCGGGACGCCATGGCCGGGGAACGCGATTTCACCCGGACCGTCTTCGGCCGGGAGGGCCAGTCCCCCCGTCAGGCCGGCGAGATCGGCGTCCACGCCGTCCGGGGCGGCAGCATCGTCGGGGAACATACCCTGCTGTTTGCCATGGACAGCGAAACCATTGAACTGACCCACCGGGGAGAATCCAGAAAGCTCTTTGCCCGGGGCGCCATGAAGGCCGCTGCATTCATCCAGGCCAAGCCGGCCGGACTCTACGGCATGGACGATCTCTTCCGTGACGACGAATCAGACCGTTCTTGAACCGGACTCAGCGGATCGACGCGCCAGCCTGAACGAACTGACTGAATGAACTGACTGAATGAACTGACTGAATGAACCGGCCGGCTCATCGAAACAGCGACGGAAGCTTCGACGGAAGTTTCGACGGAAACTTCGACTGAAACTTCAATCATCTGACCAATCAGGCAACCCTAACCCTTGGAAAGAGGCAGGGGCAGCCCTGCCCACCCATAACGAAAACCAGGACCCATGAAGGAGAACAGACCATGAGCAATGAATTTCTGATGGATGCCTATGCCATCGCAGCCTATATCAAAAACGCCGTGAAACAGACGCCGGTGAAACTTTATGTCAAAGGGGATCTGGATCCCGAAACCTTTGCCGGACTGAAAGTCTTCGGCCAGGGCGATTCCTACACCATCTTCGGCCAGAGCAGCGCCATCGAGGCCTTTCTGGCCGCCAATGAGGCCGGGATCACTGAGATGGTCCTGGAATGCGACCGGCGCAATTCGGCCATTCCGCTGCTGGATCTGACCAAGGTCGATGCCCGCATCGAACCGGGTGCTTATATCCGTGAATTTGTCACCATCGGCAAAGGCGCAGTGATCATGATGGGTGCGGTCATCAACATCGGCGCCGTCATCGGCGAGGGCACCATGGTGGACATGAATGCCGTGGTCGGGGCCCGCGGCACCATCGGCAAAAACTGTCACATCGGCGCCGGCGCCGTGGTGGCAGGCGTTTTGGAACCGCCTTCGAAAACACCCGTCATCATTGAAGACGGTGTCCTGGTCGGCGCCAATGCCGTGATCCTGGAAGGGGTCCGCATCGGGAAAAATGCCGTCGTGGCCGCCGGTTCCGTTGTCACTTCGGATGTTCCCGAGGAATCCGTGGTGGCCGGTTCCCCTGCCCGGGTCATCAAGCAGAAGGACGAGAAAACTGCGGAGAAAACCAAGCTGCTTGACGATCTGAGATAACATGCCAAAAGAAAAAGGAGGCGGACCCATGGATCAGGACCTGACGGCCTACGTACGAAACCGGAGACGAGCTCTCCACCAGATCCCCGAACTGGGCTTTGACCTGCCCAAAACCTCGTCCTTCATCGAAGGGGAGCTGAAAACCCTTGGCTATGATCCGATCCGGGTCGCCCAAACCGGCTGGATCGCCGTCTGCCCCGGCCAGACCGAGGAAGCCGTCGCGTTCCGGGCGGACATGGACGGACTGACGGTGACTGAGGCGACCCAGGTGGATTTTGCATCCCGCCACAGCGGGCAGATGCACGCCTGCGGTCATGACGGCCACATGGCCCTGCTCCTGGGCTTTGCCCGGGAACTGAAAGCCGGGGCACCGCCCCCCCAAACCGTCGTCCTTATTTTCCAGCCCGCCGAAGAAGGCCCCGGCGGCGCCCGGGTCATCATGGAATCGGGCATTTTAGAGGAGCTGAAGGTCCGGCGGATCTACGGCATCCACCTCTATCCGACCCTCCCTGAAGGTCGGATCGGCCTGGCCAGCGGCCCTTTCATGGCCCGCAACGGCGAGTTCGATCTCCGGATCACAGGGCACAGCGCCCATGGCGCTCAGCCCCATCAGGGCCGGGATGCCCTGGCGGCGGGAGCAGCTCTGGTGGGTGAGATCCAGTCCATCGGCTCCCGGTTCCTGGATCCCCTGTCCCCCTTTGTGGTCAATGTCGGGACGTTCCAGGCCGGAGAAGCCCGCAACATCATCGCCGGCAGCGCCCTCCTCACCGGCACCATCCGAAGCTTCGATGAGACGACCTATGAAACCATCAAGGCAAAGCTCCGAGACATGACCCGGGGCATCGGGCAGAGCTACGGTGTCGAAGGAGATCTCACTGTCCGGGACTACTATCCCGAAGTGTACAACGATCCGGCCCTGACACAGGAGATCCTCGACCTGATCCGAACCGACGACCATGAGCTCCTCAAACCGGTCATGCTGGCAGAGGATTTCGCCTTCTATCAGCAGAAGATCCCCGGGGTCTTTCTCTTCCTTGGCACCGGTTCCCCCGAAAAAGGATTCACCGCGCCCCTTCATCACGCCGCGTTCAATTTTGATGAAGCGGTCCTGGTCCGGGGCATCCGGCTTTATCAACGGATCCTCAACAATCCCCCGGGGCTTTAGGATTAATGTACCCTGGGGCATATTCGCGGACAGCAGAACAGGACGGCCAGTGAGGCCGTCCTGTTCTGCTATTGTTCTGTTTTTATCCCTGGCATTTGTTCTGCTATTGTTCTGTTTTTATCCCTGGCATTTGTTCTGCTGTTGTTCTGACGTTGTTCCTGGCACCGAATGCCAGAGATCCAAATGGATATCCTCACCCGATCAATGACTTTCCCATTGACGATGGCGAAAAATGTAGGGTGCAGGATCCACCTGCACTCCATTGATGCGGATCTCAAAATGGAGATGATTGCCGGTGGAGCGGCCGGTGGTGCCCATGAGGCCGATGACCTCGCCCTGATGAACGTACTGGCCGCGCTGGGCGATGAGCCGGCGCATATGATAGTAGGCGGTCTCCTGGCCGTCATAATGACGAATGAGGATGTTGTTGCCTGAGATCTTATTGTATCCGGCAAATGTGACAAGGCCGGATCGGGTGGCATGGATGGGCGTATCCGCCGGACCGGCCAGATCGATGCCCTCATGGAGGGTACGGGCGTGCGTCACCGGATGGATCCGCCAGCCGAAGGGGCTGGTTTCCTTGCCGGTTGCCGGCATGGTGTACCCTTCAGCCATCAGCGCTTCAGATTCAGCTTCATAGCCTTCGATCCTGGGGATCAGAGGATCCATGAGTTCGCGGTCGGTTTGCTCTTCCAGGAGCATTTTATCCCGCTCTGTCTGGGCCCGTTCGGCCATATAAAGCAAAATCGCCTCCCGGGTCTGCCGCTGTTTTTTGATCAGCTCCTCTTTTTCAAGGATCTTCAGCTGTTTTTCCGGGCCTTCCGTCAGATCTTCCAGCTGGGTTTCCGTTTCAGAGAGGGCTTCGCTCAGCTCAGTCAGCTGCTGTTCCTGCTCCGTCTGCTTTTCATCCAGCAGTTCCATCCAGACCGGATAATCCAGCCGGAAGAAAAACAGGTCACTCTCCCATTGGAGCGCTCCGCCGTTATTGCTGCCAAAATCCTGGGGAATCAGTGAGGCCGATGCCGTCACGGGAAATGACAGAGAAAAAAAGAGACTCAGTCCCATTGCGATGATGATTCGTTTCAACATGGTTTCTCTCTCCTCCCCCGCATCACCGGTGATCTTTCCATCACTTGGGGTGAACTGCAGTTATATTGATGAACTTCTTTTATAATACCATCTGAACTTTAAAATGTTTAGCAAAATGGAGTTCCCGTGATTCCCTGTGATTCCGACACGAGATTCCGATTCCGCGAATCGTCGATTTCGGGCTTTTCCTGAAGTCCCGAACCTCACGGCCTCACTGCCTTGAGCAATGCAGCTTCTATGGCCTTTAAGATCACTTTGCTGCTGTAGGTCGCCCCGCTGATGCTGTCCACCTGCAGGGACTGGACTGCCATGACGTGATCCGGGAGGACCTCCGCTTCGATGCCCTGTCCGTGATCATGTTGGAGCAGGGTGATGTCTGAGATCCGGTGATCCAGGATCGTGACGCTGACTTGCGCTCCCACCGGGAAAGCTGAGTAGCTGCCGATATAGGTGCCATCCAGGGTTTTATTCAGATCCACGTCACCGATCTCAACGGCAGACAGCTGCCTGAGGTTACGATCGAAGGTCCTGTAGACGCCATATCCTCCGATGATCACTGCTGCCAGGATGATCAGCAGAATGATCCGGATGTTTCTTTTCTTCGACTGATTGCTCATGGGATCCTCCCATTAATATAAAATTGTGGATCGATCAGGGATCGATCGTGCACCGCAGAAGTGCTCTGCAGATTTATTTTGCACAGGTGTTCTGGCGAACCTTTTGCTCCATGATTCACAGAAAAAACCTGTCAGGAGCAACTTTTAGGCCCGTGATGATCATTCGCCGACCTGCCGGGAAAACCGATCGAAATGAAGGGCCAGCAGCGCGACAAAGACCATCCAGGGTACCAGTGACAGCAGTGAAAAAATCAATCCGGGCAGGCCCGCGGTGGATGGCACGATCATGAGCACGCCGGCGGCAAGTCCCCACCAGCCGGTTGACCGGCTGAAGCGCGGGCTCTTTAGAACGGCGAAGGCAAACAAAAGCAGTGCCATGGCGTTGAACACATAATAGACATTGAATGCCGTGCCGGTATACCCGGCCAGCACCGCTTCTCCGGCGGCCAGATAAACCATCTGCCGGCCGGCAGGTGCCTGCAGATACAGCGAGCTCAGGGTCAGCATTTCAAAGGCCGGGTTGGACGGATAATATACCGCGATGCCGACCAGTCCCAGGGCGATGGCCGC
>CAYYVR010000046.1:10349-18045 GCA_964475185.1 uncultured Clostridium sp.
CCGGGTTGGACGGATAATATACCGCGATGCCGACCAGTCCCAGGGCGATGGCCGCCGAAGCGGCTGATGGCCGCTCGGGGAACAGCAGCGCAAACAGCGCCAGATAGAGCACCAAGATGATCGCATTGCTGAACAGGTAAATGAAATCAAGACTCAGCAAGCCAAGAAACGGATTGTGTCCATACAGCTCAAAGAATCCCCTGACGGTGTCCGGCGGCGGCGAAAGAACAAAGACAGCGACCTGCAGCGGGATCAGGATCAGCATGGCAACAGCCAGCCAGTGCGCCGCCCGATACAGCGGGCTAAAACAATGGGGTTTTCCGATCTCCATAAAACGCTCCTTTTCAAGTGGACTATGGGTCTGCAAACTCTTTGCGGATCAAAAAATCGTTTCCTCCCATATTATAATCCTATTCTCATTATTTGTTTACTACCACTGACGATTTGCTTTCGTCCTTTGCGGATCCGATTTGTGAATCCGGATTGTCCTTTCTAGCTGCTGCGTATCCGATGCCCTTCTTGGCACTTGCTGCGCTCCCTGCCTGGACCCGTCCCAATAAACCAGCCTGGGCAAGATCGGTCAGAAACACTGTTGCTGAGCGGGATCCGGCTTTCTCCAGCCGCCGGGGTCCGGTACCGGAAAAATGTCATGCAATCGGACATTGTATTTTAGCTGGGGTTTGTATTACGATATGGATGGAACTTCGCTAAAAATTCGACAAGCACATTTGCAAGGAGTGACAGCATGAGACTGGAAATCAAAAATATCCATAAAAGTTTTTCAGAGATCCCGATCCTCAAGGGGATCTCCTTCACCGTCAACAGCGGTGAGGCCATGGGATTTCTGGGACGAAACGGTGCCGGAAAAACAACGACCCTGCGCGCGCTCATGGGCGTCTTCCATCAGGATCAGGGTGAATTTCTGATGGATGGCCGCCCTTTCATCCCCTCGGATCACAAAGTCGGATACCTGCCGGAAGAGCGTGGGCTCTATCCCAAGGAACCCATTGAAGATCAGCTCCTCTACTTCGGCAAACTTCGCGGCGGCGATCGCAGAGCACTCCTGGAGAACCTGGAATACTGGCTGGACCGCGTTGAACTGTCGGCATACCGCAAAAAGAATCTGGAGACGCTGTCCAAGGGAAATCAGCAGAAGATCCAGATCATCCAGACCCTGATGAATGACCCGGACATCGTGATTCTGGATGAGCCCTTCAGCGGGCTGGATCCGGTCAACTCGATGATTTTAAAGGACATCATCCGCGACCTGATCGCCCAGCAGAAGCTGGTGATCTTCTCCAGTCATCAGATGAACTATGTCGAGGAATTCTGCGATGAGATCACCCTCATCGACAAGGGCGAGATCGTCCTGACCGGGAACCTGACAAAGATCAAGCAGGACAAAGGCCGGGACCGCCTCCGGATCGCCTCCCCCAATCGCAGCGATGAGATCCGCAAGGCGCTTCTGCCGCTGGGTCCGGCGGAACTGGCCGCCGATGAGGACAGCCACATCCTGCATATCCCAGGACAAACCGACAGTCAGATTGTTCTGCGGACCCTCCTGGAACAAAAGATCCGGATCGACAGTTTCTCCCCCTACTACCCCTCCCTCACAGACATCTTTGTGGAAACGGCAGGTGCTCAATGAAAAATTTACGCCATGTTTATCAGTTTGAACTCAAAAGCCTCCTGCGCAAGAAAGCGTTTCGGATGGCCACCCTGATCATGGTCCTGGTGATCCTTCTCATCACCACGGCCCCCTCCCTCATTGCCGGGATCTCAGGGGATGAGCCGCCCACCGGGGACAGCCCGCTGCCCGAGGGCACTTACGGCATTTACCTCCAGACCGACGCCATCGGCCGGGCAGATCTCTCCGCTTATCTGACCGGTCCGGCCATCACCTGGTTTGAGGATGAACAGGCCCTGGAACAGGCTGTCGCAGACGGCAGTGTGGACACGGGGTTCCGGGTGACCTCTCCCACCGCCTATGAACTGGTGGTCCAGGACCGGTCCATGATGAACTATCCCGGATTCTGGATGGACGAGACGCTGAAGGCCCATCGCCAGGCGCAGATCCTCAGTGAAGCGGGCCTGGACGGAAAGGAGATCCAGGCCAGACTCTCTGAAGTCCTGATCGAGAGTGAAAGTCTGGTGCTGGGCAAGGATTCCACGCAAAGCTATGCCACGGTCTACATCATGATCATGATGACGTTCATGCTGATCATGTTCTACGGCAACAATGTAGCCACCTATGTGGCCCGGGAGAAAAGCGACCGGACCATGGAGCTGCTCATCACCAGCAGCGACACCCAAAGCCTCATGGTTGGCAAGGTTCTGGCATCCGGCACCGTGGGCATCCTGCAGGCGCTGATCCTGGCAGCTTCGATCTTTGCCGGCTTTACCCTCAATAAAGGCAATTATCCTGAGGAAATGCTGGAATTTGTCAATCTCAGCCTGCCCCTGGATAATTTACTGGTATTTCTGGCCTTCTCACTGGCCGGCTACTTCCTGTTTCTGTTCATTTTTGCCGCAGTCGGCGCGCTGATGACTAAGGTCGAAGATGTACCGGCAGCCACCACTTTGGTGACGATGCTGATCATGATCTCCTATTTCATCTCCATCTTCAGCCTCAATATGCCGCAGAGCCTTTTGATCAGGATCACTTCGTTTCTGCCTTTGACCTCTTTCATGGTCATGTTCGTCCGCTACTCGGTGAGCAGTGTCTCCATGTTGGAAGTGCTGATTTCCTTCGGCCTGCTCCTGGGCACTGCCGCTCTGATGGCCGCACTGTCCATCAGGATCTATCGCTTCGGCACCATGAACTACGGCAATTCCACCAATGTTTTCAGACTGGTGAAGAAAGCCCTGCAGTCGGAAAACTGATCCGCGCATGAAACGCAGACCTTCGACAGAGAACCTGCCCCTCGTCCATGATGGGGCCGGTTCTTTATCAAAAGGTCTATGGGGAGCGCAGGATCTTGGCCATGGTCTTTCCCCTGGCCAGTTCATCGATGAGTTTGTCCAGGTATCGGATCTCCTGCATCAGGGGCTCTTCGATCTCTTCCACCCGGATCCCGCAGATCACGCCTTTGATCAGGAAGCGATCGGGATTGGGTTTGGGAGCTTGTGCGAAGAAGGTCTCAAAGTCGGTTCCGTCTTCCAGATGTTTCTCCAGTTCAGCCTGGCTGTATCCCGTCAGCCAGCGGATGATCTCATCGACCTCGACGCGGGTCCGACCTTTTTTCTCTGCTTTGGTGATATAGTGCGGATAGACACTGGCCACACTCATGGCATAAATTTTATGATTTTTCATTAAAACCTCCTGGCTGGCGGGGTAAGGACGCCGCCAGCGGGCGAACGACAGTCTTGTGTATATCATTCTATCCTTTCCTGCCAGCTCTGTCAGCTGTTGAATGGGCAGCGACCCTGATGGTAAACCCGGAGGAAAGGTCCTGGCCGCTGATGAACGGGATAAATATCACATTAAGTGATATAAAGCATAATATCGATCATTTCAAAATGAAGCTGAAAAAGATCGGAAGATGCGCCTCAATTACACAAAGGAAGTGAAGTCAATGCCTTTTCAGTTTAGCTATTACAAAGACTCCGATTATCTGGCGGTCCGCAAACTGGTCATAGCCAGTTACCAGTGGTCCGTCCCAGCCTGGGGGCTGAGCCGTCATGAATTCTCGGCCGGTCTCCATCCGACTTTCCTGAACGGCGTCTCCTGCTGGCGTCACTCCAACGGCCTGTGGTTCGATGGAGATCACCTGGCTGCCTGTGTGATCTCAGAAGGAAATTACGACGGTGACGCCTTTTTTCTTTTCGACTCCGCCTCGCGTATGACGGATCAGGATCTCCTGGATCGAATGTTTTTCCATGCACAGACCCACCTGGCCCGCTATGACTCGGCCACGGGGGAACGAATCCTGACGATGCACATTCCCAATCAGTGTCCCCTTCTGAGGGAGTTCGCCAAACATCGGGGCTATCGCTCCGATGGCAGGGTCGATCGGCAGATGATCCTGCCCTTTTCCAGTCAGGCCTTCGATGTTGAGCTCCCCCCTGGCTTTGAATTCAGCGACGGGCATCGCACACCCGCTTTCTTCCTCTCCAATGTCCATGCTTTTTCCTTTCAGTACGGTCAGCCCTATGTCGAGACCGGAGAGCAGGCCTTTGCCGCTCTCCGCCAGATGCCCGCCTATCGCCCCGAGCTGGAGCTCACGGTCATTGATCCTGAAGGCAAGCCTGCGGGTATCGCCATTGTCTGGTATGACCCTGCCCTGCCATACTGTGAACTGGAACCCCTTGGCGTCGTGTGGTGGCATCGCCGCCAGGGCATCGCCAAAGCGCTGATCCATGAGACGGCCAATCGAGTTCTGAAACTGGGGCCATGCCGCGGGATGCTGGGGGGAGATCAGGCTTTCTACGAAGCGCTGGGCTTTGTCCATGAAGCCTCCGATGAATTCTGGATCTGGCGAAGAAAGGTCCGCTGAAGCAACCTGATTGTGACTCAAGTCAGAATAGCAGAACATAAATAATCCAATCATCATGGAATAGTCTCCCCTGGAGGACCTATAGCCATGTTGATTGGATCTTCTGCTTATGATTATGAATATCCTGGGTGCTGCAGATTCTTTTTCGTAAATCTGGGTATGAAAAGAACCTGTCAGGATCTTTTCACAACTTGCACCTTTAACAGAACCTTTACGAACTCCATTCCCCATACAAGTAAGCCAATCCCAAGCAGATACACATAGGCTGGCATTGCCTTGAACACTGATGATGTAAGGGCCAGTCCCAAGGCAATGGTTATCATTGCCAGGGGGCCCAATATTCTTGCCAGATGCCATCCTGGATGGCGGAACAGGTATACAGCAATCAGAATCAGGATCACTGCCGCAAGCAGCAGGTATAGGATGATCCGATCTTCACGAAGGATCGTTTGCAGATACTGCCGCTTTCGGAAGACAACATGGTGATTGACTCCTGCTTTCTTATGGCTGAGATCATCCAGTACATAACCTCCGATCACAGCAGCGGTTTGCAACACCGTGAGCAGGATCGTCACTGCTTTAATGAATCTGATCTTTTCCCTGGAGAGTGGCACTGTCAATATTATTCACCTGTGACATAATCCAGTCCGGCCGCAGCCCAACCGCACCAGCCATCGGCAAACAGAGAGACATTGTCCATCCCCATCACTTTGGCATCCCACAGAACTTCAGCCGCCCGGTATCCGCCGCCGCAATAGAATGACAGGTGTTTATTCGTGTCAATGCCTGCCTCTTTCCACATAGCCTGAATTTCATCGGCGTTGCGCATGGTCGTATCCAGGTTGTCATAGTAAAGCATAGAGCTGGAGTTGCCAACACCGGCGTAGCCGTAGATGGCTCCTTCAATGCGTCCGGCAATATCAAAATAACTGTACCCTGAAGTTTCCCCTTTGTATTCTTCAATGGTGCGATTGTCCACCAGAACGAAGTTCGAATCAGCGATCTTTTCCTGAACCTCTGCCACTGTATCGATCAGATCAGGGTTCTTCGGCGTCGTGGCGCCGAAATCAGCCACCGGTGTCGGAACATTATCAGTTTTTTCCAGGTCATAGCCAGCATCTGCCCAACTGGTCGTGCCCCCGCTCATAACATAGACATTGTCCACACCGAGGTATTGCAGGATCACTGCCAATCGTGTGGAGAAAATCGGGGAACCCGTTGTGATGACGGTGCTCTGAGTGGTGACCCCGAGGGACTTGGCGAGGTTGAAGAGGGACTCATCCGGATCCAGAAGATAGTAATTATTTTCGTCATCAAAATCATCGCTGTTGACGTGAATGGCTCCGGGAACATGACCATTCAGGAATCCTGATTCCTCAGTTTTTCCCCAGCTGACTTCAAGGATCTTCAAATCACTGACCTTTCCAATTTCCGCAACTTCTCTGCCTTTGATCAGATCATTGACCACGGTTGGAGGAACATAAAGTTTATAGTTCGCATAAGTTTCAAGGTCTTCGGTCCAGTCCGCCAATGCAAAGGTTTTGACGCCCTGGATATCGTTCATTTCAAAATAATCGGCCACAGCCTTTGCATCGGTGCCGTTTTCGTCATAAACAATGACGGAGGAGGCCGTTTTGATGTTTTTATCATCCAGATACTTTTGCAGATGCTCTTCTCTTGTCATGGAGTCCAGATTATTCTCATCATCAAAGGTAGCGGTCAGCCAGTTAGCTGAAAAATCAGTGGCCCCCTTGATATGCCCGCCCAACTTGTTGCTGCCGGTTGCCCAGCCTGCATAGGCATCATTTGACCTTGCATCGACAACGACAGCAGAAGGATCTTTCAGTGCATCCACCACGTCCTGAACTGATGCAATTTTTTCATTTTCTCCGGCCGTGGTGCTTTCAGCCGGCGTTGTTGTGTCAGCGGCACCTGTTTCGGCACCCGTTGTTGTTGTTGTCGTAGTTGCCGGAGTTCCTGCGCATCCGCCCAGCAGCATGGCTGATAAGCCCAATGCAATCATCGAAGATAATCGTGTTTTTCTCATTTCTTTCCCCTTTTTATTTACTTTATTTGGTCTCTGTCCTTTATGAATCAACTCACATATTATCCGGTACTGAAAAACATACCCCCTTCGGTTCATTCAAAACCAAAGAAAAACCCCTCTCTCTTGTCTGTTTCATATCATCAAACAACTGTTTAACAGTGATTTGCTGTTTGATCCGGGACCGCTTCGGTCCATTGGCGAAATTTATTTGGTCTGATGATTTTCGCTGATCTTACTGACATACATTTTCAGTATCCATCCGGATATTGCTGTCAGGGCGATCAATAGTCCGATGGACACGGCAAAATCCATACTTTTCACATTAAGTGATTTATCGCCTGTGTTCAGAAAAACTATCGTTCCCGGAAGGATGCCGATGACCGTGGTCATCAGATAGACCGGCAGTCGGATTTGCGTGATCCCTGCGGCATAATTGATGAGATTGTAGGATACCAGCGGGATCAGGCGCAGGACGAAAAACACCGAAGCCAAAACCTTTTGATTGTCGGAATGAAGACGACTGCTGATCGAGGCTGGGATCCTCGCCGCCAGAAACTGATTGACCAGATCCCGCAGGAGAAATCTTCCGAAATAGAACATCAGAAAGGAGTTCAGCACCGATCCGATCAGTGTGTAGGCAGTCCCTTTTTCGATGCCGAAGAGGATTCCGGCTGCCAGGACCAAAACCGGGACCGGGAAAAGAAATATGGGAAGAACTGTGAATAATCCGATGTAAAACAAAGGCGCTGCCGCTCCGAACTGATGCATCCATGTTCTGATTTCCATCAGAGAATAGTTCCGGATCAGCCAGACAGAAGCCATGACAATGAGCAGTAAAATTCCAATTTTCAGTCCCATTCGGTATTTTTGCTGCATCTTGCACCTCCCCGATCGATCGTTTCGCACTTTTGCCGATCCGCCGCTCATAATTCCTCTTGTCCGCCGACAGGTAAGGAACGGTCCTTCCCGCTTTCAGGATGAAGGAATTATCAGGCAGACCGTTGACTGTCCATCAAATAGAAACCCCTAATAATCATACGTTTTTGCGTATGATTGTCAACCTGAAAATACTTAATCATTTCATAAATTAAATTATAAAAAGTAATCATTTTATTTTCTTTATTATTTAACGCTTGAATCCTATGATTCTTAA
>CAYYVR010000047.1:0-11306 GCA_964475185.1 uncultured Clostridium sp.
GTTCATATTGTTGATGATTTCATAAAAGAAAGACCCTGTCACTGGGTCTTTCTGCTTGATTGTATTTGCTTTTCCTGGTGATTTTATTTCAAGTTTGTTTTCAGCTGATCCATGAGCATGGCGTCCCAAAGCTCATCTGCTTTCTGATTCAAATCCAACTGACGCAGGAGTTCAAATCCAAGAAGCAATGCAGTGGCCGGCCCCCTGGAGGTGACCACCCGGTCTGATACGACAACCAGCTCCTCTTGATATAACTCAAAACTCAGCTGATCCTCAAACCCCGGATAGGAAGTCCCTGTGTGGCCCTTGAGGATCCCGGCTTTCTCCAGGACAGTGGGGCCTGCACAAATCGCCGAGACCAGTTTGGATTCGGCGTGGAACAGGCGGATCGCTTCCAGGACCCCGGGATGGTCGGCCAGGTGCTCCGCCCCTTTGCCGCCTCCGGGGATGTAGATGGCGTCATACTGATCCATCCTGACCTCATCAATGAGAAGGTCGCTCTGGATCCTGATGCCATGAGCAGAAACGGGCATTTCCCCGGAAATTGAGATCAGATCAGCCCCGACACCGCCTCTCCTCAGTACATCCACCACGGCGATCAACTCCAGTTCCTCGGTCCCGTCGGCATAAAAACAGGCAACTTTCTTCATGTTTGAATCCTCCCTTTTTTCTTTATCATAGCACGCAGAAAACGCTATTTGACAAGAACTTTTGCGACCCGCTCGTCCAGGACCATTTTCATCAGTGTCATCCCTTTGCCGGCCCGGTTCTGGATCTTCATGGCGGCAATGTCCACATCAGTTTTGCCGCCCCGGTCCGTCTCGATCTGCAGGGTTTTCGCATCCTTTGCCAGCGTGCCCCACACAACCAGGTCTTCATCTTTCAGAGAGATGCCCTGAACACCGCCGGCTGTGCGCCCCATCTGGGAAACACTTTCAGCCGTGAACCGGATGCCCATGCCACGTTCAGTGATCAGAATGACATGCGCTGCTTCATCATCAAGAATTTCCGCCAGGATCATTTCATCTTTGTCGTGGCGGAATCTGACCACCGGGAAGGAATCGGATCCAGTCAGGAACTCCCGGATCGAAGTCCGCTTGATCAGTCCCCTGGCAGTGGCCAGAACGACATCCGATTCATTCAGAACATTGACATCCCCGGTGAAGGCACCGATGATGCGGCGTTTTTTCGATTCGAAGGCAAACAGGTCACTCAGGGAAATTTCTTCCGTCAGATCTTCAAAGAGATAGCCCGGCAGTTTGTGAGCGATGCCATCGGAGGTGACGAAGACCAGATCGGTGTAGGAATCCCCCTTCAGGAGATTTCCCGTGATTTTGCGGCGGCCTTTGACAGGCTTGATCACGCCGTTTCCGGTGACTTCCAGCTCATAGTTTTTGATCTCGAAATCAAATTCATAGCGGATCCCGGCAATGCGGTCTTTTTCAGGGATCACCGCAAACCGCTCAGGCTGGACCATTTTGTCCCGGACTTCACAGGACCCTTCGGGCACACTGAAGGTGAGGCCCTGTCGGGTGGTGATGCGCAGGAATTCAGGGAAGCGCAGAAGTTCAGCTGAAGCACCGGACTCGCTGCCTTCCCACGGCTCTGGGTCACTGATATCAGTGAGGATCATCGAATCGGAAGCCAGCGGACCCTCGGCGGCGGCCGGAACAAACCGGTCGATCCGGTTGTCCAGGAGACGCTGCCCTTCTTCGATGAGTACCCCGAAGAGCGCTTCATCAGGATCCAGTTTCAGGGCCACCAGCTTGGTATATTTGGAATTGAACGTTTCGCCCAGGGTTCGCTTGATCCGTCCTTTATCCGTCAGGAACTTGAAGATCATCGCCTCCCCGATCTGGGGCAGGCTGAAAGCCGCCACCACGGTTTCCTCATCCTCCATTGTGGCCCGGATGAGTTCATCGAATCGAACCCCTTTTTCTTTCCACTTGAATTCCGGGATCTTCTGAGATTCGATCTGGAACATATTGCCCAGGTTGGTGAAAATATAGATCTGATTCATGGTGTTGGTTTCGAACTGACAGATCAGCCCGTCGCCTTCCCGGTAGTCGATGGCTCCGGGATCCGCCGAGGACCTTTGATAGCTTTTCATCGGAATGTGCTTGATGAACCCTTCCTCAGACAGTGTCACGATGGAATCTTCCACCAGGATCAGTTCCTGGACATGAATGGCGGCCTCCTCTTCATCATCGATGAGGATGGTGCGCCGATCATCGGAGAATTGAGCTTTTGTCTCCAGCAGTTCTGTTTTGATCAGATCATCCAGCTTTTTGGATACTTTGAGGATCCCCTGGAGTTTTTTGATGAGTTTGGCCAGCTGATCATGTTCTTTCTGGAATGCGCTCATTTCAAGTCCGGTCAGCCGGTAGAGCATCAATTCAAGGATCGCGGTGGCCTGGACTTCCGTAAAGCCGAACTGACTGCGGATATTCCCGTTGGCATCAGCTTTGTTTTTGGACGCCCGAATTGTCCTGATCAATTCATCCATGACATCGATGGCGTGCATGAATCCTTCCACGATATGGAACCGCCGCTGGGCGATCTCCAGCTCCTTCTTGGTCCGCCGTGTCACCACTTCCCGCTGGTGGGCCACATAAGCTTCCAGGATCCCCTTGAGTCCGAAGGTGACGGGCTTGCCCTTATCGATGGCCACCATGTTGAAATTCAGATTGCTCTGCAGGTCCGTCTTCTTCAGAAGATACTTCAGCACGCGGTCGGCTTCCTCTTCGCTGGCACTTTTTCTGAGTTCAATGACCCCGCGGACACCGGCACGGCCGGATTCGTCCCGGATATCGGTGATGGCTTCCAGGGATTTCTGATGTTTTTTATCCCCGGTCATCTCAGAGATGGTCTGCAGGATCCTGGCTTTATTCTTTCGATAGGGAAATTCCGTGATGACGATGCCCAGGCGGCCCGTATCGAGCCGTTCGATCTGGGTCTTAGCCCGCAGCACGGCTTTGCCTTCCCCCTTCTCATAGGCTGCCAGAAGCCCTGCACGGCCGATGACCGTTCCGCCGGTGGGCAGATCCGGGCCGGGCACATACTGCATCAGTCCTTCCGTGGTGAGATGGGGATCGTCGATGAGGGCACACGTGGCATCGATGATCTCGCCCAGGTTATGGGGCGGAATGTTCGTGGAGAGTCCCACGGCGATGCCAAAGGTGCCGTTGACCAGCAGATTGGGAAACTTCGCCGGCAGCACGACGGGTTCTGTCTCCGTATCGGAATAGTTGTTGATGAAATCCACGGTATCCGAATCGATGTCGCCAATGAGGGCCATGGCGGCTTTGGACAGTCTCGCCTCGGTATACCGCATGGCGGCCGCCGAATCTCCGTCCATGGAACCCCAGTTCCCCTGCCCTTCGATGAGGGGCAGCCGGGTGGAGAAATCCTGGGCCAGGATGGTCATGGCATCATAGACCGAGGAATCCCCGTGAGGATGGAACTTACCCATGATGTCACCGACGATCCGGGCCGATTTCATATAGGGCCGGTCCGGATAGGCCTTGAGGAGATAGGCGCCGTACAAGATGCGGCGATGGACGGGTTTCAGGCCGTCCCGCACGTCGGGCAGTGCCCGGTCCCTGGCGACTTCCACGGCATAGGGCAGGTAGTTGTCCGGCATCGCCTCTTCCAGGGGGAGATCGATGATGTTCTGATCCTGAGGTACTTTATTCTTTGCCATAATCTGATCTCCCTTTAAAATTCTGCGTACGCATACAAATAGTTCTTCCGGGGCTCCACCACATCACCCATGAGCAGAGACACCATCCGTTCCGCCTTGGCGGCGTCATCGATGGTGACTTTGTAGAGCGTCCGGGTCTCCGGGTTCAGCGTCGTGTCCCACAGCTGATCTTCGTTCATTTCGCCCAGACCTTTGTAACGCTGGATCTGATAGCCGGTTCCGATCTCCTTTTTGACCTGTTCCAGTTCATCCGTGTTGAAACAGTACTGGCTGATCTCTTTTTCCTTGCCCTTTTCCCGCACTTTCCGAAAGACCTTGAACAGCGGCGGCTGGGCCAGAAACAGATGTCCGTTGGTGATCAGCGGACGCATGTAGCGGTAAATATACGTCATCCAGAGCGTCCGGATATGATATCCATCGACATCGGCGTCACTCATGATGATGATCTTGTTATATTTGAGATCCTCTTCCCGGTAGTTGTCCAGGGTGCCCGTTCCGATGGCGGCATTGAAGATCTTCAGTTCCTCCGAAGCAAGGACGTTCTCCAGCTTCTGCTTTTCCGTATTCATGATCTTGCCCTTGCTGGGCATGATGGCCTGAAAACTGGCATCCCGGGCTTTCTTGGCAGTTCCCCCGGCGGAATCCCCTTCCACGACGATGAACTCATTGACTGCCCGGTTGCGGCCGTTGCAGACCATGACCTTCCCGGCCAGGGGGCTGGTGCCTTTGCCGATCTTCTTGCGCTCGAGATCGGCGATCTTTTTGATTTTTTCACGGCGCTTGGCAGCTTCCACCGCATTGGCCATGACCAGGGCGGCAACCTCCTTGTTGTCCTCGATCCATTCCGACAGCTTGGTGTAGGTCAGATCGGCCATGAGGGTCTGTGCTTCCTGATTGCCCAGCTTGTTCTTGGTCTGACCTTCAAAGATCGGATTGGTCAGCTTGACCTTGACGATGGCGGTCATCCCTTCCCGCAGATCATCCCCTTCAAAATCATCTTTGGGTCCCAGGATCCCCAATCGTTTGCCCATTTCCTTGAAAGCCCGGGTCATGCCGGTCTTAAAGCCGGTCTCATGGGTGCCGGCCTCGGAAGTCGGGATGTTGTTGACATAGGATGCGATGGTCTCCAGGGCAGAATCGGTGAACTGGATGCAGACTTCGCCCAGAAGATTCTGATCGTTGATCCGCCGCTCGCCTTCAAACAGCACCGGCTTGTCATGGATCGGTGATTTGCTCTCATTGAGGTAGGCGATGAAATCCAGCAGTCCGTTTTCCGAATGGTAGACTTTCTCCACCACTTCCGGTCCCCGTTCGTCGATGAGCTTCAATGTGATGCCTTTGTTCTGGAAGGAGAGCTCCTTCATCCGCTCATCGATGGGCTCAAATTTGAACTGATGATCGCCGAAGACCGCCTGATCCAGCAGAAAATGGACGCGGGTCCCGGTCAGCTGGGTTTTTCCCCGGACTTCCAGTTTGGTCACCGGTGTGCCCGGCATGACGCGATTGTATTTTTTGTCGAAGGCATTTTCAAAGCGCATGAAGTGGATCTTGCCGCCCTGATAGACTTCGACTTCAAACCATTCTGACAGCGCATTGACGACGGAACCGCCGACCCCATGGAGGCCGCCGGAAGTTTTGTAGTTTTTGTTATTGAATTTACCGCCGGTGTGAAGTTCGGTATAGACCATCTCCACCCCCGTGATCTTTTTCGTGGGATGGATCCCGATGGGCACGCCGCGGCCGTTATCCATCACGCTGCAGCTCCGGTCCCTGTGCAGCGTCACCGTTGCCGTGTCCCCGTAGCCATTGGTGATCTCATCGATGGCGTTGTCAAGGATTTCCCACAGGCAGTGATGCAGTCCCCGGCTGCCGGTATTCCCGATATACATGCCCGGCCGGATCCGGACAGGTTCCAGCTTATCAAGGCTGGTCAGGTCAGTTACATTATAAGCAGTTCTTTCCATATCGCTGATTGGCATTAAACCCTCTCCAATACTCATTTTGACTTGATTCTCACTGTTTTATTATACCCCCTGGCGGCAAAACAAACAATTTAAAATTCAAAATAAGTACACTTGTTCTATTAATGATCCACTGATATTAAAAAAAAGTTGCAAATCCATCTGCTGATGATTTGCAACTTTGCTTTTCCCTGATTGGGCTGAGCCACGAAGGATGGTTATTGTTTCCTAGTTGACGGTCCGTTCTCCCCGCTCCCGGATCCCCGGATGTTCCACACCCCTGGCGACAAAACGCTGAAACAGCGTCCGGTACAGGATCGGGACCATGATGATCTTCAAGACGGTGACCACCACCTGATAGGGCAGTCTGGGGAGCAGGCGTGCCATGAAATAGGAGAAATCATTCTCGTGGTGCATCATGACCAGCCAGGTCGTGTTCATGAGTGTATCCACGACTAACGTGGAGATCAGTGCGTAGAACACATAGTTGACCACTTTGGCTGATTTTTTACCTTCAAGAAAATACCCTGCAATGACCCCATTGACCAGGGCAGAAATCGTAAACCCGGGGAAGAAGATGCCTTTGCCGAAGAGGACAAAGCCCAACAGATCGGCAATGAGACCGACGAGCCCGGCCCGAAGGGGTCCAAGGTACACGCCGGCGATGATGATAGCCAGAAAGCCGGCGCCAATTCGCATGGTGGGGATCTCAAAGCTTAAAAAGCGAACCGCCAGAACATCCAGCGCGATCATGATCCCCATAAAGACGATCTCGCGGACTCTTAACATCGGCTGCTGACGTTTTTCATTATTTTGCATGGCTTCTCTCCTCCAGTGCCAGACCTGATTGGGCAAAATACTGTTCCAGTTCTGCCACCTCGGTTTCGGATAAATGATCTGCTTTGATGATGAATCCCTCGTCGCTGTTCTTTACTTTGAAAAAGTAGTTCCCGACGCTGCGCACGATCCGTTCAAAATCCGTCCATTCAAAGGTTTTCTCGCCTTTGCTGTCCAGGCTGGTGAAGCCATCCTCGTCCAATGTCAGTTCCCGGTCCAGGGTCAGATCAGCTCTGGCAAAATTCTTTTCAATGGCACGGGTCATTCGGCCGCGAAAGATCTTCGGATGAAAATAAACCAGCAGTGCAAAAGTCGCAAGACCGGTTAAAGCCGGGATCAGAAGATTGTCGATCTGGGCAAATCGCTTCAGAATGAAGTAAAAACCAGAAAAAACGACGAGTCCGTAAAGAAAGTTCACCAGATACTTCATGATAAAAGTAAATAAACTACCTGGGTCGTAGTCCTCCATCAGGATTTTCTGGAGTTCCACAAAATCCGCAGTGACTAACTTGTTACTTATTTGCATAATACACCTCCGACAAGTCACAAAATTTGTACAGTTTCTGTACCTAACAATCATACTCTTTCGGGTATCAAGTTACAAGGCAGAAGTGGCTCTGCACCTTGAATCAAAAAGGTTTACACTGAATATTTTTTTGTCCCGGACGCAAAAAACTGCAGCTTTTCCGGTCTGCTGACCGGTGCTTCGCTGCAGTTTATCAGAGTCGATTCGGTTGAGGTCGATCCGCGGGGATCGCATGGCCGTCTGAATCCGCAAACCGGATCACTCCAGGGAGTTATTGACGGTGGTATCCCAGTTTTCGTGGATCGCGTTCCACATCATCATACCTGCCTTGGCCAGTGAAATCATTCCATAGACAGAGTTGGGCAGTTCGTTGGACATGATGGAGAAGACAAAGTTGCCTGAGTCCGTGTTGACCAGGGCGACTTCGTTTTCAATGCCCGGGGCATCGCCGGTTTTGGAAGCAAACTGATCTCTGACTTTATTGGGCAGATAGAAGGCAATTTTGGACTTGACCCGGCGCCGGATCAGATCATCGATGTATTCGGAGTGCTTCTCCGTCAGATAGCTTTTCCTGTAGATCAGTTTTCCCACCAGCGCCATATCCTCAGCGGTGGTCGTATTGGTCTGATGGCCCGGGGTATCTGAGATATGGGTATTTTTCAGCCCCATCTCCCGGAACATCTGGTTGATCTGATCCACACCCAATAGCGTCATCAGCTTGTAGGTCGACGTGTTGTCTCCGATGGCCAGCATCGAGGAGATGAGTTCACGAATGGTGTAGGTGCGTTCGATGAATTCAGAAAGGATCCCCGAACCGGGCTTTTTGTCTTCATTTTTGACGGGGACCAGTTCATCCATGGAGAACATTCCCTCCTCGACCCGTTTGAGGAAAACCATAGCCAGCATCAGTTTCATGCAGCCGGCACTGGTCTGGGGAACATCCTGGTTGTACCCGTAGGTATAGCCCCCATCCAAATCTTCAAAGTAAAAACTGTATTTCCCTTCGCGCTCTTCGTCCAGATATTTTTTTATGTCTTTCATTTTTATTTCCTCCTTATATCATCAGGATCTGACCAGTGTATAAACGATCAATGCGGCAGCAACTAAAAAACGGTATTTGGCGAACACCTTCATCGGTTTCTTCTGGATGTAGGTCATGAAGGCCCTGACGCAAATCAATGCAACGATGAATGAAACAATAAAGCCCAGAGCAAAGGTCAGGACCTGCGTGGAGGTGATGACCTCAAAGCCGCCCTCCAGACCGAATTTCGACAGTTTAACCCCCGAGGCGCCAAACATGATGGGAATCGCCAGAAAGAATGAATATTCAGCGGCAATGGCAGGCGCCAGTCCCTGGTGCCAGCCGCCCATGATGGTGGAGGCGGATCGGGAAAATCCGGGCCAGAGTGCCAAACACTGGAACAGGCCGATCTTTAATGCCGCCAGCGGCGTGATATCCTCTACTTCATGGATCGTCGCATGACCCCGATATTTCTTTTCAAACCAGATCATCATGACGGCACCTACAACCAATGCCAAAATGACCGTGGGCACGCCGAAGAGTTTCTCATCGATGAAATCTTCCAGGGCAAATCCGAAAATGGCAGCCGGAATGACCCCCACGATGAGGGCGATGGTGAAGCGCCTGCCCTTTTCTTCTCCCCGGAATAATGAGCGGGCCAATCCAAAGAGCTTGTTCCAGTAAAGCACGACAATGGCCAGAATGGCGCCCAGCTGGATCACCACCATGAACATTTTCTCGAAGGCCCCGTCACCGAAACGCATCAGATCATTGGCGATGATCAGATGGCCGGTGGATGATACGGGCAGAAATTCAGTGATGCCTTCCACGATGGCGATGATGATGCCCTTTATGATGTATAGTATATCCATTCAGTTATGTTCTCCTTTAATCTATCTACAATTATAATTTCACCCTCTGATTTAGTAAAGCATGATCCCCTGGCCCTTTATGATGGCCTTGATGATGGCCCTGTATGATCCAATTGCACATTTATGATCCCATGGCCCTGCCTGATCCCTGATCCATCAGTCCCGCCGTCCCTTGTACTCAGGGCCGGCAAGGGGCCTATCCCGGGGCCCATCCCGGGGGGCTCATCCCGGAGTTGCAGGGCATACAGGGAAAACGCCCCCTGCGGTCGGGAGTCAGGATTGGTCCGCAGAAACTGACGCTTTGATGAGGCTGAGAAAATGGTGAAGGATGCGCGCAGTGGTCCCCCAGATATGATGGTCTTCGTAGCGATAAAAATATTCTTCCATCCTGATCTGCGAGAACCGGTAATTGCGTCCCCCCTGGATCCGGTCATAGGGAAAATCCTCCGGCGGGCTGGGGTCGATGCGGATCGAATAGATCTCCGGCTCCTGATCCAGCAGGTCCTCCAGCGGGATGCGGATCAAATACTCCACTTCATCGGGGTTGGGCTGAAATTCCTCTGCCGTTGTCCTGCCCACGAAGGGATACAGGACTGCGCCAAAATGCGTGACATAGAATTCCAGGGATCCGATCAGATCGATCTGATGGCTGGGGATCCCGGTTTCTTCCCAGGTCTCGCGCAGCGCTGCCTGGGCCGGATCCTCACCGTTCTCGATCCGGCCGCCGGGAAAACTGATGTCGCCCGGCTGCGATCGAAGGGACATCGCCCGCTTTTCCAGGATCAGGTAATCCCGATCCCCAAGGGTCTGGATCAATAGCAGGACCGCACTTTGCCGGAAACTGTCAAATGGACGGTTTTCCCTGTTTTTGAAAATATCAAGGTCAAGCAAAATAATTCTCCTGTCATTTACTGAATATTGGTGATATGTTACCATGAACGTAGGCCTTTTGTGCCTGTTAAAATGCCTGCTTACTTATAGTATACTATTTTACGTTCTGCTCCCATTTATATTTCGTTAAAATTCATCGAACTGCTGAGGATCACTATGAAAAAAATAAAATCTGCGATATTTTCGCTCACGATGGTATTTATCCTGTTCACACAGACTGCCCTGGGAGCCACAGACCTTCCCCTGCCGGTGGAACCCAGGGTCAAAGCGAAGGCTTCCATCTCCTATGATCTGACCCATGATGAGATCATCCTCGAGAAAAACATGGATCAGAAAATGTTTCCGGCTTCCATCACCAAGCTGATGACCGCCCTGCTTCTGGCTGAATCCGCTGACCGGGAAGACGCCCTTTATATCAGTGCCGTCCCGCTGAAGCAGCCCGGGTACGCCATCAATAAGAATCTCTACAAACTTTACAAAGGCGACACCATCACGGCAGATGCTGCCATGAAAGCCATGCTGCTGCCCTCCGCCAATGATATGGCCGTGGTGGCTGCCGAACATGTCGGTGAAACCGTGGAAGGCTTTGCCCGGCTGATGAATGCCAAGGCAAAAGAACTGGGGATGGCTGATACGAATTTTGTCAATCCAACCGGACTCCATGACCCCATGCACTATACCACAGCGGCAGATCTTGTCAAACTGGTCCGTGCGGCCTACGCCAATGACTGGGTCCGGGAGATCATTGCGACTCAGACCGCCAATATCCGGACCAAAAACCAGAAGATCGGCGACATCAAGAGCTCCAACCAGCTCCTGGGCGAAAACGGCAATGTCGGCGGCAAAACCGGGTTCACACCGGAAGCCGGCCGCTGCCTGGTCGGCATCTACAAACGGGATGGACGAGAGATCATCAATGTCCTCCTCAATGACGGGACCACCGTCCGGAGCAAACAGGTCTTCACCGACATGACCACCCTTGCAGATGAAGCCTTTGCACTGGAAAAAATCGCCATGGTCCAAAAAGACACCCCGGTGGATTCGATCACAGCCCAATATAAGCTGTTCCGCTGGTTCGGTCCGGTGAAAAATGTTCAGATCAAAGCCAAGATTAAGGATGATCTGATGCTCTACAACAACACCATCAACAACGATGGCGAAGAACTGGAGCCCGACATCACGCCCATCCAGCCACTGGATGTGTTTGAACTGGAAGAGGGCCTCCCCGTGGCCGATGTGACGCTGACAAAGGGAGATACCACCCTGACCACCAAGGCGTTGTCTGTGACCAATACCTTCGACTCCATCATCGTCCCCAACGCCGTTCCTTACCTGGGCATGGCCATCGGCGCGTTCCTGCTTCTGGTCCTGCTGCTGTTCCTGGTGATCAAACTCCTGCGCTCGAGAAAATCCACCCGACGCAAGATCCGCTCCAAACGAACCGCCAAACGGCGCCGAAACATCAAAAACAAATACAGCGACAAGATCTGATCAA
>CAYYVR010000047.1:11406-17729 GCA_964475185.1 uncultured Clostridium sp.
CATTATTGTTCAACTCCCAGCATCCTGCCTCCCGGTAAAATAAAGAGGCCTTCACCGCCATTTCCCTGGGTGTTCGTAACCGCTTTGAAATTGATGGGATGACCCCACTAAGGTAAAATAGACTGGTATAATGAATAAGGAAAAGCACCCTAAAATGACCCGAAGTACTACAGGAGAATCCATCATGAAGCTTTCAGTCATTACGCCTGCCTATAATGAGCAGGAATCCATCGAAAATCTGTATACCCGCCTGACCAGGATCCTGACGCGCGATGGATTGGAAAAGGGCTATGATCATGAATTGATCCTCATCAACGACGGCAGCCGTGATCAAACCCTGGCTGAAATCAAAAAAATCGCCGCCCTGGATCCTCGTGTCCGCTACATCAGCTTCTCCCGCAATTTCGGGAAAGAAGCCGCCATGCTGGCCGGGCTGAGCTACTGCAGCGGAGATTTCGGGGTCATCATGGACAGTGATCTCCAGCATCCGCCGGAACTGATCCCCGCCATGATGGAACAAAGCTTCAAAGGCTTTGATCAGGTCATTGCCAAACGGACCCGCACCGGCGATAAAAAAGGCCGCACCTTTCTCTCCAAGCTCTACTACCGGCTGGTGAACCGCTTCATCGATGTCCGCCTGGAGGATGGTGTCGGCGATTTCCGGCTGCTGTCGCGCAAGGCCATCAATGCCCTGGTGTCCATGAATGAATACACCCGGTTTTCCAAAGGGCTCTTCGCCTGGATCGGATTCAATTCCACCATGCTGGAATATGAAAATGTCCAGCGCGAAGCCGGAGAAACCAAATGGAGCCTGGGCAGCCTGCTCCGCTATGCCGCCGACGGCGTCATGAGCTTCAACAACAAGCCTCTGCGCGTCAGCTTCTACATGGGTTCTGTCATCATGGTCCTGGGGATCCTCTATATCCTGTATTCCCTGGTTCGGGTCATCATCGTCGGCATTGAAGCGCCGGGCTACTTCACCATGATCTCCGCTATTCTCATCACCGGAGGCGTCCAGCTGGTCTCCATCGGGATCCTCGGTGAATACATCGGAAAAATCTATTACGAGGTCAAGGGCCGGCCCCATTTCCTGATCCAGGAATCCAACATCCCCGATCTGGATAGCCCTCAAAGGAATAATGACAAAGGAAAGAACTGATTATGAAAGACCGCATTGCAAATACCGCCCGTGATCTGAGGCAGTCCGTTTCCGATGGCACCATCTGGCAGCATTCTCTGCTTCGGTTCGTTCTCATTGGCGTATTCAACACCGTGCACTTCTGGATCTGGTACAATCTGTTCCTGAAGATGAACATCCTCTATCCGGTGGCCTTCACCCTTGGCTTTGTCCTGTCCATGGTGGGCTCCTTTTTCCTGAATACGTATTTTACGTTCCGAACCACGCCCTCCTTCAAGAAGTTCATCCGCTTCCCGCTGACGACGCTGCCCAATTACCTGATCAGCCAGATCGGCCTCTGGGTTCTGGTGGAACAGCTGGCCCTGCCCAAGAATATCTCAGGACTTCTGGCCTCACTGGCCGCGATCCCGGTGACCTACCTGGTGACAAAATTCATCCTGACCCGGGAGGACCAGGTCCTCACCGACACCTCGTCCAAATATGACAGTCCCTATCAGCAGGAAGCCCTGGCAAAGGGCCGGACCACGCGCTGGCTCGATTCCAGGGATCTCCTGCTCCTGGCCGGCTTCATTGCCTTCTCCCTGGTCTGCCACCGCTATATCTTCAAATCCGGCTTTCTCTATGGCGACGACCACACCGACTCCACTGTCCAGATGATTTATTTTATGCCGTACCTCATCCGCGAAGTTCTGTTGAAGGGCCATTTCTGGGCCTGGACCTACGGCATGGGCGGCGATATTTTTTCGGAATTTTCCTATTATTACACCACCGCGCCCGTCATCTGGTCTCTGCTGCCCCTGTTCAAAGTCCTCCCCGACGCCTGGTATACGATGGAGAATTCGCTGAACTTAAAGCTGTTCATCTCCATTTACAAGCAGGTCTGGATCATGGTGCTGATGTATCTCCTGATGCGCTATGAAAAACGCAGCCGCGGCGCATCCTTTGCTTCGGCCATCGTCTACGCCGGCGGGATCTATTACATGTGGAACGCCAATTTTTTTGACTTCATGACCGATGCCTATCTCTGGGTGCCCCTCATGGTCCTGGGCTTCAGGATCTGGGAGAAAAAACGAAATTTCTGGCCCCTGGTCCTCTCTGCTGCCCTGGCCGCCATTAATAATTATTACTTTGCCTTTCACACCTATATCTTCTTCATCCTCTTTGTCCTGGTCATGGCCCGGCCGCCCAAACAGCTCGCCGGATTCAGGGCGAAGGCCGGCGGATGGCTTCGCGAGGTGGGGGGCTACGCCTGGCAGGGCATCGCAGCCCTTGCCCTTTCCATGTTCGCTTTTCTGCCGGCCGTTTATTCGTTCCTGAAGATCGACCGGTTTGACACGGTGAATCCCGTCTCGCTGTTCTACGGCAGAGACTTTTACTACAACATGCCCATCAACCTCTTCTTCAACAATTCGACCCTGGGCATCCCGATGCTGATCATCCTGGCCCTGTTCATCAATTACCGCCGGACCTCGGAGCTCACCGACCGCAAGATCCTGCTTCTTCTGATCTTCTTCATCCTCTACATGCTGCCCTTCACCGGCTATTTTCTCAACGGGATGAATTACCACTCCGAACGATGGTTTTATCTGCTCCTGTTTGGATTCAGCTATGCCCTGGGCGATATTCTGGATGAAATGAAAAAACCGCACCATTTCAATCTGTTCTGGCTCTGTCTGATCCTCATCGGCAGCGGTGCTCTGATCTATCTGCGCTGGGACGTGATCCAGGGATTTGACGACAAAGACAAGTACATCGCCGTGCTGGTGTTCAATTTCCTTGGCTTTCTGGCTGTGGCCCTGCGCAACAAGATGACGAAGATCCCATTGCGCAAAGCCCTTGATGTCTTCGTCGTTCTCATGATCTTCGGCATCATGAGCGGCAATATCATGGCCTATGCCGGCGATCAGAAGCTCAACATGAACTCGGCGAAAATGGAAACGGAAAAAATGAAAAGCCCCGAACTGGAAGACATCATGAGCCGGGTCGTCCCCGGAGAGGATGAATTCTTCCGCACGGTTTTTCGCAGCAACCGGTTTGAGAATGCCACCACCTATTATGACTACTACGGGATCTCCACCTTCTCCTCCATGACAGACGGAACCATGCATGACTGGATCAAGCGGATCCTGAACATCCGCCATGATATCGTGTACCTGTCTTCCTTCAACAACATGGATGACCGTGCCTATCTGGAAGGTCTCCTCGGGGTCCGCTACCTCATCACCGCCAAGGACAGCTATGAACCGGTCCCCTTCTACAGGGAGATCTACTCCAACGAAAAATACACCTTATATGAGAATGCCAATACCGTCGGAATGGATCTGTGGTTTGAGGAAGAGCTGCCGGTCACTGACCTCTACAGCATGATCAAGCCGGACATGGATATGAACCTATTGCATTACGCCATCACCGAAGAGGATCCCATCCTGCCCCGGGGCACCCCCGTCCGCTCCGAAGAGATCCCTCTCACCGAAGATGTCATGTCCTTTGACGAAGTCTACTTTGACGGAGAGCGCATCGAATTCGACGAAGGAGGGGCGGTGATCTTCGATATCCCCGAGCCCACGGACACGTCCCAGATCTATCTGCACACCTACATGCGCCCGGAAGACCGCAAGGAGTTCGACCAGAACGTCAACGACAAACGGGTCTTCAAATCCTATGAGAGTAACCCCTATGTCTACTACACCAATGACTGGACCTGGGCCGTCAATGGCAATGAACCGAACATCCGATGGACTGCTGCAGCCAAAGCCTATGAGATCAGCGATTTCTATCTCCGGCGGGTGGACCTGTCTGATTTCGATGCGGTCATCGAAGCCCGCAACAAATACAACATGGAAAACCTGAACGTATCGGGCAACAGGATCAGCGGGACCATCACCAATGAGGAAAAAGGCATCCTGGTCCTGAATATCCCCTACAACAAGGGCTGGACCGTGAAAGATAACGGCAGCCCCCTGAAGATCCAGCGCATGAACGGATTTCTGTCAGGGATCGTGCTGGAACCAGGCACCCACGACCTCTCCTTCCGCTTCCGCTCCCGAGGCTTCAATACCGGGCTGACCATTACGCTGCTGACGCTCACCGCTCTGATCCTCTTTGATATCTGGCGGCGCAGGAAGCGTCCTGCTTCGCTCCAGGGCGATGATGACGTCATTGCACCCATTCTGCCCCTGGAAGATTCCATCCTCTCTAAAGCCTTCCCAGCCCCCGGGAAACGCCCCGCAGATGCTGAGACGCCGGAAACATCGGATCCAGTCCGGACCGGCGCCGGCCTGGAGATCCGCTACCTTGACCGCAACTATACGCTCTTCTCGGACCTTGAGGACTTCGAAGATCCTGAAGATCCCCCTGATCTCGGGGGTCCGAAGGAACCCGGCGCTCCGTCTTAAAACTGGCAGACCCAATGATCGGATCCTCCGAGTCCTTGTGCCCGTCGGGGCAGTTCCCCGCGCTCCTTTCCATCCGGGTCCGCTGACCCAAAACAATCCAGGCTGTGCGCCATCTCCGGAACGGAGCGTGCACAGCCTGGATTGTTAAGTGGACGGCACCGGCCTGCGGAGGAGATCTCCGCCGCAGGGCTGCCCCGTCGGGCTGTTTGATTTATTTTCAGGGTTCTGTCTTTCCAGCCTTTATTTTTTACGTTTTTTCCCGTAGATCTTCTGCATCTGCCTTTGTCTGGCCCTTGAAGTCTTTTTCTGGGACGCGCCCGGATCCTCCGGTTCCTCAGAGGGTGCATAAAAGGTCCGAACCGCACCGGAATCCTGGATCAGCACGTCCACGGGCTGGCTCCTGATCTGCCAGGCTGTGTAAAAGTCAGCCATGGAGCCGGCCAGATTGAACATCTGCAGGATATATCCCACCCAGAACCAGTCCACCGGCAAAAGCAGCGTGACGATAAAGATGGCGGCAGCCAGAAGGGCCACGGGGGCCAGCACGATGATCCGGAAATGGGTCCTGGAAAAATAAGCGTCCGATGCGGCATAAGCCATGGAACCGTTGAACCCGAACCTGGATTTGGTTTTTGAAAAGCGCGTCATAAAATAACCATGGAGCTTTTCATGGATGATGACATAAAAAAGCATGAACAGGAGGATCACACCGACCTTGATCAGCACCGTAGGCAGCGGCAGCAGCAGCCCCTGGGCATCGTAAAACAGCAAAAGGATCGGCACATTGAGATTGGCCACATAAAACAGCAGCAGGGTCACCGCGATGCTCAGACCGGTGATGATCCATTTGGCTTTTCGGTCGCCTTTGAAATCGACTTGGCCGCAGACTCGGTAATTGGACGGCAGCTGCAGGGTCGTCTCCATCAGCGGATCCCTCCCCGGTTCAGCTCCGAAACGATGGGGATCAGCTCACTGACATGGGCGATCATATAATCGGGGTTGGTGCCGGTGAGGATATTCAGATCCAGACGGGTGTACTCCACCCCGCAGGTCAGGGTGCCGGCAGCACGTCCGGAGATCAGGTCGTAGGGTGAATCTCCCACCATCATGGCCTGATCCGGCGCAATGCCCAGGAGCTCGACGCCGCGACGGACGGGGGCCGGATCCGGTTTATGCCGTTCTGTCAGTTCCGGTGTCACGATGACTTTGAAGAAATCGGTGAGGTCCAGGGCCTTCAGACTGCGCATGGCCACTGCACCGTATTTCGAGGTCACGATGCCAAGATCCAGCCCCATGGCCTGAAGTTCCTCCAGGGTCTCACGGACGCCGGGAAAGTGGCGGATCATGTCATCATGGACCAGCGCGTTGTAGGCACGGTAGGTCCGGACCATTTCCTCCGCCTGATCCGGCGCGAACCGGCGCATGGAATCGATGAGCGGTTCCCCGAAAAAGGAATAGATCTGCGCATCGGGGACCCGGTGGATCCCGTGTGTTTTCAGCGTGTGGCGAAATGACTCGAAAATCAGTGTATTGGTATCTGCAATGGTCCCATCCAGATCAAACAGCATAGCTTTTATCATAGTCTTCTCCTGTCAGTTTATTCACGAATCCATTATAGCAAATTCTTCCCGCTCCTGAATCTCACCCCCCGAAAAACAAGGCAGAATGGACGGATGCGGATCCGGACCATTCTGCCTTGAGAAACGTCCCAGGCGGCGGATGGCGCCGTTTGGGCCTAGAGGTAAAATTTCTTGGAATCGATCTCCTCGTGGAGACGCTTGGTCAGTTCT
>CAYYVR010000048.1:0-3358 GCA_964475185.1 uncultured Clostridium sp.
CTGATCCAGACCATCGGCCGGGCGGCCCGTAACTCCGCCAGCAAGGTCGTCATGTACGCCGACAACATCACCCGGTCCATGGCCCGTGCCATCGATGAGACCAACCGGCGCCGGGGGATCCAGCACCAATTCAACCTGGACCATGACATCACGCCTCAGACCATTCTCAAGGATATCCGCGATGTCATCGAGATCACCAAGCTGGCCGAAGACGTCACCGAGTACAAATCCCTGGAGGATGCGGTGAAATACGATGTCAAAGCCCTGGAGAAAATGGTGAAGAAACTGGAGGCGGACATGCGGAAAGCCTCCAAGGATCTGCAGTTTGAACAGGCCGCTTATCTGCGGGATCAGCTGTTCGAACTCAAAAAGGAACTGAGCAAAGTAAGGAGCGGTAAGTAAACGCAATGAGAGATAAAATCACCATCAAAGGAGCCAAGGTCAACAACCTGAAGAACATCAGCCTGGAGATCCCCCGGGACAAGCTGGTGGTCTTCACCGGCCTGTCCGGATCGGGAAAGACCTCCCTGGCCTTTGATACCCTGTATGCTGAAGGACAGCGGCGCTATATGGAGTCGCTGTCCTCCTACGCCCGGCAGTTTCTGGGCAACATGGACAAGCCCGATGTGGAATCCATCGAGGGGCTGTCCCCGGCCATATCCATCGATCAGAAGACCACTTCGCGCAATCCCCGCTCCACCGTGGGCACCGTGACCGAGATCTATGACTACCTGCGGCTGCTTTACGCCCGCATCGGCGTCCCGCACTGTCCCGTCTGTCACCGGGAGATCACCCGCCAGACGGTGGATCAGATGGTGGATCGGATCCTGGATCTGCCGGAACGAAGCAAGATCCAGATCCTGGCGCCCATGGTGCGGGGCCGGAAAGGGGAGCACGAGAAAGTCATCGAATCCATCCGCAAGAGCGGTTTTGTCCGCGCCCGGGTGGACGGCAATCTCTACGACATCACCGAGGAAGAAGTCCAGCTGGAAAAGAACCTTCGCCATAACATCGAGGCCGTCATCGACCGCCTGGTGGTCAAGCCGGAGATCCGCACCCGTCTCACCGGGTCCCTGGAACAGGCACTGAAGCTGGGGGAGGGCTCCGTCATCATCACCGCGGAGGGCCAGGACGACCTGCTCTTCTCTGAACATTTTGCCTGCCCCGACCATCAGGTGGGCATTGCGGAGCTGGAGCCCCGTACCTTTTCCTTCAACTCCCCCTGGGGAAAATGCGACCACTGCGACGGCATCGGGACGCTCATGGAGATCGACGAGGATCTTGTGGTGCCGGACCGCTCCAAATCACTGCTGGAAGGCGCATTTGCCTCCTGGGGCGATGGCCGGCTCAAGGAGAATTCCTGGAGCATGGGCATCCTCAAGGCCCTGTCCAAGCGATTCAAGTTCGACCTGAACACCCCCTTCGAAGAGCTGCCGGAGAACATCCAGCAGATCCTGCTCTACGGCACCAACGGGGAAAAGGTCAAGGTCAGCTACACCAAGAACTATACCCAGGGGGTCTACAACCACGCCTGGGAAGGCGAGATCAACAATCTCAAGCGCCGCTACATGGAAACGGGCTCCGAGTGGATGAAGCAGGATGTCGAGCAGTTCATGAGCGACAACCCCTGTCCCAAATGCAACGGTCAGCGGCTGAGCCCGGAAGCCCTGGCGGTGACTGTGGGGGGGAAGAATATTTCGGAATTCACCGCCCTGTCGGTGACGGACGAACTGGAATTCCTCAACAATCTCCGCCTGTCGGAAAAAGATGCGGCCATCGCCGATCAGATTTTCAATGAGATCCACGCCCGCCTGTCATTTCTGACCAATGTCGGATTGGAGTACCTGGATCTGGCCCGCCGGGCGGGCACGCTCTCCGGCGGCGAAGCCCAGCGCATCCGTCTGGCCACCCAGATCGGTTCCTCCCTGATGGGGGTGCTCTACATCCTGGATGAACCCAGTATCGGCCTGCATCAGCGCGATAACAACAAGCTCATCGATACTCTGAAGCATCTGCGCGATGCCGGCAATACCCTGGTGGTGGTGGAGCACGATGAGGACACCATCCGCAGCGCCGATTACATCGTTGACATCGGTCCCGGTGCGGGAGAACACGGCGGCGAAGTGGTGGCCGCCGGGACGCTGGCCCAGGTCAAAAAAGCCAGGCGGTCCATCACGGCAGACTATCTCACGGGCAAGCGCTCCATCGAGCTGCCGGCCGAGCGGCGGCGCGGATCCGGGGAGACCATCCGGGTCGTGGGCGCCCGGGAAAACAATCTCAGGGAGATCGACGTGGAATTCCCCCTGGGCACGCTGACCGCCGTCACCGGTGTTTCCGGATCGGGCAAAAGCACCCTGGTCAATGAAGTCCTCTACAAGGGACTCAACCGCAGGATCAACAAATCCCGGATCATCCCCGGCCGGCACCGGGACATCACCGGTGCCGAATACATCGACAAGATCATCGACATCGACCAGAGCCCCATCGGACGGACCCCGCGGTCCAACCCGGCCACCTACACGGGGGTATTTGATCTGATCCGGACGCTGTATGCCTCCACACCGGAAGCCAAGGCCCGCGGCTACAAGCAGGGCCGGTTCTCCTTCAACGTCAAGGGCGGGCGCTGCGAAGCCTGTTCCGGGGACGGCATCCTGCGCATTGAGATGCAGTTCTTATCCGATGTCTACGTCCCCTGCGAAGTCTGCAAAGGCAAGCGCTACAACCGGGAGACCCTGGATATCAGGTACAAGGGCAAAAACATCTGGCAGGTCCTGGACATGACGGTGGAGGAAGCCTATGCGTTCTTCGAGAACCAGGAGCGGATCCGCAGCAAGATCCAGACCCTGATGGATGTGGGCCTGGGCTACATCCGCCTGGGACAGCCCTCCACCATGCTCTCGGGGGGCGAAGCCCAGCGCGTCAAGCTGGCCTTTGAGCTGTCCAAGCGCTCCACGGGCAAGACCCTCTATATCCTGGATGAACCCACCACCGGTCTGCACATCCACGATGTGGGCAAACTCATCGATATTCTGCAGCGTCTGGTGGCCGGCGGCAACTCCGTCATCGTCATCGAACACAATCTGGATGTCATCAAAAGCGCCGACTACATCATCGATCTGGGACCCGAAGGCGGAGACCGCGGCGGCACGGTGCTGGCCACCGGCACGCCGGAGGAGATCGCAGCCGTGGAGGCATCCTACACCGGCCAGTACCTGAAACCGCATCTGGGTGACGGGGTCCCGGCCAGGCCGGCCAAAGCCAAAGCCAAAGTCAAAACCACCCGGAAGCCGAAAGTAAAAAAGACCACCGCCTAACGCCGTTCTCAGTGCATTCATGCTGCATTCTCGCTGAAAAAAAG
>CAYYVR010000048.1:3458-17545 GCA_964475185.1 uncultured Clostridium sp.
GAAGGATCCGATCCTGAGGCTTCTTCAAAAAAATCAGCCGAATGAGCCATTCCGTGATAACATAAAGACAGATATATATTTTTACATGGAGGAACCTATGACCAGAGAAATTGCCAATAATGTTACGTTGCTTTCCATGAATGTGGAAGGCATGCTCTTTGAAGGCATGTGGCACATGCCCCATGGCGTGACCCTCAATTCATACATCGTCAAAGGCGAGAAGACCGCGATCATCGACGGCTTCTGCGGCTGGGACGGTGTGCCCGAGACCCTCTACAAGCTGCTGGATGAGGCCAATGTGGAGCTGGAATCCATCCGCTACCTCATCATCAACCACATGGAACCGGACCACTCCGGCTGGATCGACAGTTTTCAGAAAATGCACTCGAACTTCGAGATCTACTGCACCAGGGAATCCGCCGCTCTGCTGCGAGCCTTCTACGGCTTCAAGGGCCCCATCCATGAGATCACCGATGAGGAGACCCTGGATCTGGGGGATGGAAAGCTGCTGCGCTTCAAGAAGACCCCCAACATCCACTGGCCTGACACCATGATGACCTGCGAAGAGAGCACCGGTTGCCTCTTCAGCTGCGACGCCTTCGGATCCTTCGGCATGCTGGACCATAACCTGGCATCGGAGAATGATGAAGCGACGCTGGCCCATCTGGAACGGGAACAGCTGCGCTATTTCGCCGCCATCCTCAATACGTTCTCACCCTTCGTCACCCGAGGCATGCAGAAGATCGAGCATCTGCCCATCAAAATGATCTGTCCCGGCCACGGCCTGGTCTGGGATACCCCGGCGCTTGCCGAACGCGTCATGAATGACTACCGGCGTTACGTTGAGTATGCCAAGGGCAATGCCGAACCAAAGGTCACCATCCTTTACGGCAGCATGTACGGCAACACCGAGAAAATGGCGCACATCGCCAAAGAATATCTGGAAGAAAAGAATGTGCCCGTGGTCATGCTGCAGGTCCCTGAAACGGACCTGGGCACCGTCCTGATGCACACGCTGGAATCCAAGGGCCTGGTGGTGGGTGCGCCCACCTATGAGTACAAGATGTTCCCGCCCATGGCCTCCACACTGGATGAAATGGGCCGCAAGATGATCACTCACCGCAAGGCGGTCTATTTCGGCAGCTATGGCTGGAGCGGCGGCTGCCTCAAGGAGTACAACGAACTGCTCGAGGACCGGCGCATGAAATACGAATCCATGGGTGAAACCGAGTTCAACGGCGCTCCGGTGGAAGAATCCATCGCCAAAGTCAAGGCTGACCTGGATCGCCTCATGGAAGCCCTGTAGAGCGCTGGCCGCAAAACCGGATCAGCGGAACATCAGTAAATGAACCAACAGTCAAACCGGAAGGATCCGCCGCAGATGCAGCAGATCCTTCCGGTTTTCAGGCTTAATAAATGCCTTCGACAAATATATATCAGTTTGAGAAAGAAGGCGTCCTTTTTCAATGAAACCGTGGTGGCAGACATGGAATGAACCCGGATCTGGCAGAGAACACCGGGCGAATGCCGACATTCGGCAAAGCACTTCCAGGATTCGGTGACGGGATCCTCCGGCCGGATCGTGCCTGGCCGGAAAAAGACCTTGAAATAAATAGTTCCGATGCTATAATGAAAATGAAAAAACACAGGGGAGCTTGCATTCGGCAGGCTGAGAGGAAGGCAGGACCTTCGACCCTTAACCTGATGCGGATAATGCCGCCGGAGGGAGTAACACGTTGCTTATTCGGAGTGCTGTCATCAGGCAGCACTTTTTTTGTCGTCTTTTTACGATCAGAAACGTGCAGTCAACTGGCGGTGCAAAGGATCTGCAGCGGAGGACAAAGGAGGATGAGGCATGTTTGAAGAGGTTCTAAACCAGGTGAAGCAGAAACAACCGCTGGTCCACTGCATCACCAATTATGTCACCGCCAACGATGTGGCCAATGTGCTGCTGGCCATGGGCGCAAGTCCCATCATGGCAGATGATCCCATGGAGGCCCGGGAGATCACGGAACGCTGCGATGCCCTGACCCTGAATCTGGGCACACTGGACCGGCGCACCGTGCAGGCGATGCTCACGGCGGGTGAACGGGCCAACGAACTGGGGCACCCCGTGGTGCTGGATCCGGTGGGTGCAGGCGCCAGCCGCCTGCGCAGGGAAACGGCGCGGCAGATCCTGAGTCAGATCCGGGTGGATGTGATCCGGGGCAACGCCTCGGAGATCCGAGCGCTGGCCCTGGATGCCCCCTCGACCCGCGGGGTGGATGCAGCCGGGGAGGACCGGATCGGGGAAACGGATCTGGAGACGGGGATCGGCCTTGCACGGGATTATGCCCGAACCTGCGGCAGTATCGTCGTCATCACGGGCGCCGTCGATCTGGTTTGCGATGACCGGCGCTGCTTTATTCTGCGCAACGGCCATCCCATGATGAGCCGGATCACCGGGGCTGGCTGTCAGCTGACGGCGCTGACGGCGGCCGCGGTGGCATCCGGCGGAGCGGATCCGCTCAGGGCGGCGGCAGGGGCGGCTGCCCTCTTCGGGCTGGCCGGCGAGATCGCCCACGCAAGGCTTGAGTCGAAGGAAGGGACCTCTGCCTATCGCAGCCGCCTCATTGACGCGGTGAGCCTGATGACGGCAAAGGATCTGCAGGAAGGAGTTCGTTATGAAATTTACAGCTGATGATTTACTGTTGTATGCCGTGACCGACGGCCGATGGCTGGACGGCCGGACGATCCCTGACATCGTTCGCGATGCCCTCCAGGGCGGAGCGACCATGATCCAGCTGCGCGAGAAGGATTTGGACCGGGACGCCACCCTGGCAGAAGCCATCAGGGTCCGGGAAATCTGTGAAACCTATGAGGTGCCCCTGATCATCAATGATGATCCTGAGATCGCGCTGGCCTGCGGTGCGCAGGGGGTCCACCTGGGGCAGGCGGATGAGGATCCGAAGACGGTCCGACACCGTCTGGGACCGGAGAAGATCATCGGCGTTTCGGTCAGGACCCCGCAGCAGGCCCGGGCCGCCCAGGCAGCGGGCGCTGATTATCTCGGCGTCGGCGCTGTGTTCGGAACGCGGACGAAGACGGATGCTGTACCCGTCAGCCCGGAGACGATCCGGGCGATCTGCCGGAGCGTCCAGATCCCGGTGGTGGCCATCGGAGGCATCGACCGATCCAATGCATCCCTCCTGAAGGGAACCGGGATCAGCGGGATCGCTGTCATCCGCGATTTGTTCGCCCATCCGGACATCGAAGACTCAGCGCGGACCTTGAAAGCCGCAGCCCGGGCGGTGACATCTGATCCGGAAGGATCCTGCACGGGGAGAAGCGAAGCGGAAGCATCCGGCACGGGCCAAAGGAGGACATCATGAAAACAGCACTGACCATCGCCGGCAGTGATTGCAGCGGCGGAGCCGGGATCCAGGCTGACATCAAAACCATGACCGCCCACGGCGTGTATGCCATGAGTGCCATCACGGCCCTGACGGCGCAGAATACACTGGGAGTGCAGGGCATCCTGGAAGTGGATCCGGCTTTTCTGCGTCTGCAGCTGGAGAGTATTTTTTCAGACATCATGCCGGATGCGGTGAAGACGGGGATGATCGCCTCGCCGGCCGTCATCGATGTCATTGCCGATACCCTGGAGGAATATCAGGTAAAAGAACTGGTGGTGGACCCCGTCATGGTGGCGACCTGCGGGGCGCAGCTGATCTCGCCGGCGGCGGTGGAGAGAATGTGCCAGCGCCTCCTGCCCCTGGCCCGGGTCATCACGCCGAACCTGCCGGAAGCAGAGGTCCTGTGGGGGCAGCCAATCAAGGGACGCGAAGAGGTGCTGAAGGCTGCGCAGTGGATCACCCGGACGTATGGCTGTGCGGTGCTGATCAAGGGCGGACATCATCTGGACAACGCTTCGGACCTGCTGCTGGATCAGGGGATCGCGACCTGGTTTCATGGCCAGCGGATCGAAAATCCCAATACCCATGGCACCGGGTGCACGCTGTCCAGTGCCATAGCGGCCGGCCTTGCCAGGGGACTGACCCTGCCCGAGGCCGTGGGCAGCGCCAAGGGCTACGTCACCGGGGCACTGAAGGCCATGTTGGATCTGGGCCGGGGATCCGGCCCGCTGGATCACAGTTTTTGCATCGACAGGAGGTGTTTTAATGAAACAAAGGAATGAAAGACAAGAGGAACAGAATCAACGGACGGGTCTCTTCGCCAACGGACTGATCTGGTTCGGTGCCGGGGTGTCCCTGGCGGAGATCCACACCGGAACAGCCTATGCCGCCATGGAATGGAAAACAGCCGTCACTGCTATTCTACTGGGCCATTTCCTGGGCGGGATCCTGCTGTTCCTGGCAGGACTCATGGGGGCCCGGACCGGAAAAAGCGCCATGGAGACGGTCCGGGGCAGCTTTGGCCGAAAAGGCGCAGTGATGTTCAGCATCCTCAACGTAGTCCAGCTGGTCGGCTGGACGGCCATCATGATCTTTGACGGCAGCCTGGCTGCCAATGAGATCCTGGCCGCCGGCCAGTGGTTCTGGAGCCTGATCATCGGGCTTCTGATCATCCTGTGGATTTTCATCGGCATCCGAAGCCTGAGTCATGTCAATACGGTGGCCATGGGCGGATTGTTTCTTCTGACCATCCTTCTGAGCCGGGTCATTCTCCGCGGTGGGGGAGCAGGGATCGCGACAACGCCGGGTGTGGGCGATGCGCTTTCCTTCGGGGCAGCGCTGGAACTGGCTATTGCCATGCCGCTGTCATGGCTCCCGCTGATCAGTGATTATACCCGGGATGCCCGGGAGCCGGTGAAGGCCACCGCCGTCAGTGCGCTGACCTATACGCTCATCAGCTCCTGGATGTATCTTATCGGGATGGGGGCTGCCAGTCTGGCGGGAACGGGTGACATCGCCCAGATCATGATCCAGGCTGGCCTGGGCATCGCCGGGCTTCTCATCATCACGCTCTCCACCGTGACGACGACTTTCCTGGATGCCTATTCAGCCGGCGTATCCAGTGCTGTGATCCAGTCGACCCTCTCCGAACGGAAGGTGGCGGTGGGGGTCGCTGTGATCGGGATCCTCGGGGCCATCGCACTGCCCCTGCAGAATATCACCGGGTTTCTCTTTTTCATCGGTTCCGTATTTGCCCCGATGATCGCCCTGATGATCAGCGACCACTTCATCCAGCCCAGGGATGTGAGCCAGGAGCTTTGGAACGGAACAAACCTGATGGTCTGGTTCTTCGGATTTATTGCCTATCGCTATTTCATGGGTCTGGATCTTGCAGTGGGAAGCACCCTGCCGGCCATGGCCCTCACCCTTGTCATCCGTCTCACCGTTTCTGCTCTTTCCCGAAGCCGGAAGGAATCGGAAAATCTTCAGCCATCCATCGAGGAGGAATCCGCCGAATGAAAACAGATCGATCCGTCATGAAACTGGCCCTGGCCAGTCTGCTCTGCAGTGTTGCCGTCGTCGGCAGCCTGTTCTCGTTTCCCATCCTGGGCAGCAAATGCGCCCCCGTACAGCACATGGTCAATGTGCTGGCAGCGGTCCTGCTGGGACCGGGGTATGCCCTGCTGACCGCTTTCTGTGCCAGCCTGATCCGAAATCTTCTGGGGCTGGGAAGTCTGCTGGCCTTTCCCGGCAGCATGGCCGGGGCCGTTTTTGCAGGCCTTGCCTATCAGGCCACGCGAAGACTTTATGGAGCGCTTGCAGGCGAAATCCTGGGAACGGGGATCCTGGGCGGTCTGTCGGCCTATCCCATGGCCATTGCCTTCATGGGTGTAGAGGCTTCCACCGTGACGTTCTATGTTTATGTCGTTCCCTTTCTCATATCCACCACAGCGGGGACGATCCTGGCAGGCGCGCTGCTGGTGCTGCTGGAAAAAAATCATGTGCTGAGCGCCATGATGAACGCTGCAGAGACGCCCCGCTGAACGCACTGTCCTCAAACTTTGCCTTTTGTGAGGACTGAAAGAGGCTGATGGCAAAGAAACGGCTCTTCGGTGCATCCGGATCATTGATGGTGAATCATTGATCCGGATGCTTTGTTTCGTTCGGAGAACAGACGATGGTTCAATAAGGCTGAAGGGAGCTGAAGCAGCTGAAGCATTGAAGTGGGATGGACTGACATGACCCAGAAGATGACTCAGAATGCAGGACTCAGATTGCATGATTCAGATTGCATGATTCAGAAGGCAAGATTCAGTTGACATCAACAACGGGAGAGGAAGCAATCTGGACGGCGGTCTGACGGTTGAAGGAATGCAAGGCTTGCCGGGGAGCAGCGATTTTCAACTGTTCATGGATTTTTATCTTTACACAAAGTGACAACTTATATAAAATTATGAGTAAGTCACTCGGGATTATGACCGAAGTCGCTTCATGCGCTCTGAGATCCATCGCTGAGATTCGCTGGATGACAGTTTCATTTTTTTTCTTCAGGAGGTGCTTATGATACAGGAAATCAATCTCTCCCTTGGAACGGTCCTTTGGATCATTACAATTCTTATGCTGGGAGCTTTTCTGGCTATTTCACTGAAAGTCAAAGATAAGGCGGAAATGAGTTTTTCCAATTATGCCATCGGCGGAAAAACCTTCCCCATGTATCTGATTTTCTTTACGCAGTTTGCCACCATCATGGGGGTGGGCAATTTTGTGGGCCATGCCGGCAACGGCTATGAGATCGGCCTGTCCTGGATGGCATTCATCCTGGGGGAGCAGGGGGCCAAAGTCATTTTCGCCCTGTTCATCGCCGGATTTGCCGGACGCTTCACCTACAATACATTTCCCGAACTGATGGATGATCTGATCATCAGGGATAAGTACACCAGAGCCCTGGCCGGTGTCCTGGCATCCTCCATCATGATCGCCTGGGTCGGCGGGCAGGGCAAAGCCCTGGGCAGTATTTTCAACGTCATCACCGGTGTGGATCCGCTGCCCATCATTCTGCTCTTTTCCGGGGTGTTCATTCTCTACACGGCCATCGGCGGGATCTATTCGGTGGTCTGGACAGATCTTCTCCAGGGCGTTCTGGTCCTGGTGTTCGGTACGATCTTCTACATTTACGCATTCAGGCCTGTAGATTTCTCCGTTGCTCAGATCGGCGTCCGTCTCAGTGAACTGGGCCGCTCCGACATGTGGCATTTCGGCATCAATGATCCCCTGAGGATCCTGAATATGTTCATCACCGGAACCATCGGGATCCTGGTGGCCCAGATCTACTGGCAGCGCTGCTTCTCGGCGAAAACACCGAAGACTGCGCGCAATGGTCTTCTCTACAGCGGGATCATAGCTATCCTGGCCGTCATGCTGACAGCCCTGGTGGGGATGATCATCTACACTCTGAATCAGGATCTGGCCCCCGGGGACGCCATGGCATGGTTCATGATGAATTATGTGCCCATCGGGGTGGCCGGGATGATCTTTGCCCTGGTCCTGGCGGCGGGCATGTCCTCGGCGGATTCCAATCTCAACTCAGCCGCCGTTCTGATCACCAATGACCTGATCCGTCCCTTCAAGCCCCACGCCACGGATGATCAGCTGGTCCGCTACGCCAAATGGCTCACCGTGGTCATAGGGATCTTCGCCGCACTGGGCGCGATTTATGCAACCTCCATCCTGGACCTGTTCTCCAGGGCCTACCAGATGGCGGGGGCAGGACTGGTGCCCCTGCTGCTCATCGGCCTGCTGTGGAAGGAAAAACCCGGCGTGGCCCATCAGGCCGGCGCTCGAAACAGCCGGGTCACCCCCTGGGCAGCCCGGATCGGCATCATCGCCGGATCCGTCCTGACCCAGATCCCGGCTCTAGGCAGTAACCGCGTCCTCATCGCCCTGGCCGTCTCGGCGGTCCTGGTCGTTCTCCTTTCCCTGGTGACGAAACCCGCGCAGAACGACGCTTCAGCAGATTAAAACCAATCCTTTATAAAATTCAGAGGCAGTCCGATCCTTCGGGCTGCCTTCGTCTTTGGATCTGTCTTCATCTTTCGATCTGCCGTCGTCTTTCGATCTGTCTTCGTCCTTAGTGTTGTCCTCAGCTGATCATCCTTCGATTTTTCAGCACCGGGGATTCCATATATAATGTATGAAGAGGAATTTACCACCCGGAACAGCAGCTGCCAGTGTTGGAAGCGAAGGGTTTATTATTGCAATGGTTTCTTTTACCGGTTCTTAACTTATTGACGATCCGGTTTTGCTAAACTCAGGGGCAGTCCGTTAATTTGTGCTTAATGTATTTCATTTACAGTGAATGCATATCTATGTCCTTTTGATCTGGGATCCATGGGGTTCCATGGAATCCACGGACTGCACCTATGCAGTGATTCAAAGGATCGAAAGGCAGCCATCAACAGAAAGGGGGGATCAGGAAATGGAACTGTCAGACATTGTCGCATCGATTTTTTCGGTGATTTTTATCCTGACCTTGTATTTTTTTATTTTCCGGGCGCTGCGCCTGATGAAACGCGATGTGGACGGATCTGACCGGTCTCTGACCGCCGGGGCACCGCCTCAGTGGGGACTGGAAGTCCTTGAGAGCGGAGCTGAACCGCATTTGCGCAAGGGGACGGTGATCCCGCTGCGCAGCGGGATGACCCTGGGGCGCAAGCAGGACAATACGGTGGTCCTGCATGATCCCTATATTTCTTATCATCATCTGCGTTTTTTTATCGCCGACGGGCGTTATGTTATTGAGGACCTGGATTCCACCAACGGGACCCTGCTCAATCGGGACCGCCTGGAACGAAAAACGTATCTGAGAGTCAATGATCGGATCACGCTGGGCTCCACGGTGCTGCGCGTCATCAGCGGGGAGGGCCTGTCAGTATGAAAACCCGACGAAACGGCCTGGCCGGATCCGTATATTTTCTGACCCTGGCCCTGTTTGCCAATATCGCCATCGCAGCCCGGCCCATGGACCCGGGCGCGCTCCTCATCGGAGTCATCCTGTGTGTCCTGATCTGGTATGTCCATCTCATCGTTCAGCGGTTCTTCAGCCGGGGGGACAGATATCTGGTTTCCTTTGCCACCATGCTGTCGGTGATCGGCATCGCCATGATCTACCGGATCAACTCCGCCCTGGCCATTCGCCAGGTGCTCTGGTTCGTTTTCGGCGTGGCTCTCTACTCCGGCATCGTCATCATCCTGCCGGACCTGAAGCGCTTTGCCCGACTCAGGTATCTTTATATGGTCCTGACCCTGGCCTTTGTCTCCATGGCGATGTTTTTCGGCACCGAGATCAACGGGGCGAAAAACTGGGTCTTTATCCGGGGCATGTCCCTGCAGCCCAGTGAGCTGGGCAAGATCTTTTTTGTCCTGTATCTGGCCAGTGCCCTGCGGACCTATCGTGACACCAGAAGTCTCATCGAGCCCCTCATCGTGGTGGCCGTGACGCTGGGTTTCATGGTGCTCCAGAAAGATCTGGGCTCAGCCCTGATCTTCGGCTCCATCGCACTGACCATGGTCTATGTCGCCACCAGCCGCCTGAAATATATGGCGGCGGCCCTGGGCATTGGCGCCCTGGGGGCCACGGCCAGCTATTTCATCTTTGACCACATCAAGGTCCGCGTGAGTATGTGGCTGGATCCGTTCAAGGATCCCAACGGCTACGGGTACCAGATCGTTCAGGGACTCTACGCCATCGCCTCCGGCGGCCTTTTGGGGCGCGGCCTGTACCAGGGCAGCCCTTCCCTGGTCCCGGTGCGGGAATCCGACTACATCTTCGCCATCCTGGCGGAGGAATTCGGGATCATTTTCAGCATCGGCATCCTGATCATCTATTTTCTGATGTTCTACCGGAGCATCCGCGTGGCATTGAACGTGCGCAGTATTTTCTCATCGCTGCTCACCGTGGGCTTTTCCACCATGATCGCCATGCAGGCCATCGTCATCGTCGGCGGCGTTCTCAACGTCATTCCGCTGACGGGGATCACCCTGCCGCTGATCAGCTACGGCGGAACCTCCATGCTCACCATCTTCTTCGCGCTGGGTATCATCCAGAAGACCTCAGAGGAGGCGCAATAAATGTCTTTGTTCAATAAAAAGAAACCGGAGGAACCTGATCGTTCTTCCAGGCGCGCCGGGGGGACAGATCCGTCGGATCTGACGCCGGATAACTTTGTCTACCCCGGACCCGCTCCGAAAAAAGCCGGCCGCAGAGCAGACGGGACCGACAACGGCGCAGGCGGAGATCGCAAAGCAGGCAGCGCCTCTGGATCTGATTCTGCGTCGGCAAAATCAGCTTCAACGTCAGCCCCCGGCGCAAAATTTGCCCCCGGCGCAACGTCAGGGACGAAGGGGCCGGCGGGACTGGATGCGGATTCTTTTGTCTACAGCCCCGCCGCTGCCGATTCGGTGAAGGGGTCCGGAAAACCCGGCAGACGGGCAGTTAAACCTGCTGGCCCTGCCGGGGGTTCCCCTGGATCAGCAGGGGCTGCACCTGTCTTCGATGCACAGGGCAGCAGTCTGGAGGAGCGCTACAACGCAAACTTCGATGCGGAGCGAAAACTCCTGCAGCGCAATATCAAGCGGGTGGCGGCAGTGATCCTGACCATGTTCATCGCGCTGATGAGCTATATGGTCTTCTTTCAGGTGACCCGGGCCGACGGACTGCGCTCGGCCTCGGGCAACCGCCGTAATGCCGAAGCCCGCAACAAAGTCCTGCGCGGGTCCATCTATGACCGCAACGGCAAAGTCCTCTCCCGCAGTGAACTGAGCGAGGACGGCACTCAGACCCGGTCGTATCCCGGCGGTCTGGCTTTCGGAAATATCCTGGGCTATGTCTCCGCCAAATATTCGGTGACGGGGCTGGAGGCTTCCATGGATGATGTGTTATCCCGCCAGCCCGGCGTCGAGAGCATTTTCACCCGGGATTTTATCGCCTCATTGCTCAATCCCGAGCAGGGGGTCACCAAAAAACAGGAGGGGCACTCCCTCCATCTGACGCTGGATACGGGACTGCAGCGGGCGGCCTATGAAGCGCTGGACGGCCGCAAGGGATCGGTGGTGGCACTGGATCCCGGCACCGGCGAGATCCTGGCCATGGTCTCCAGCCCAGGCTTTTCCGCAGCGAAACTGGATGAAGTCATGAAACGGGTCAATTCCGATGAAGACTACGCGGCCAAAGCGCCGCTGATCAACCGGGCGGTCAATTCCGTCTTTGCCCCGGGCTCCACCATGAAAGCGGTGACCCTGGCTTCGGGCCTTGAGCATCTGCCGGGGCTGGAAGATCGCATCTTTGAAGATCAGGGCTACATCGAATTTCCCGACGGGTCCCGGATCAACAACTTCAACGGCAATGTCTACGGCGAGATGGATCTTGAGTCGGCCTTCACCAATTCCTCGAACTACGTGTTCGGGTCCCTGGGCATGGAGCTGACCAACGATCAGCTCCGGCGGACGGCGGAAGCCCTGGGGTTCAATGCCCCCGTCGAAATGGAGGGCATGAAAGCCCGCAAATCCGTATTCCCCGACCTGTCGGAATATGAAAAAGGCGACAAAGCGCTGACGGCCATCGGCCAGGGCGCCGTGGCAGCCACGCCGCTGCAGATGGCCATGGTGGCTGCCGCCGTGGCCAACCAAGGCCAACTGGTCCAGCCGTCCATCATCGGGTCCATCACCGACAAAGACGGCAATGTCGTATCGTCTGCCGGCGGAGACGACCGGGAACAGGCCCTGAGCCGCACCGTGGCCAATACCGTTGCGGACCTGATGATCGAAAACGTCAAATCCGGCGGCAGTTCCTACCGCTCCCTGGACAAGGTGGATGGTGCCGGCAAGACCGGAACGGCCCAGTTCGCCGTCAAAGACGGCACCCGTGTCCATGCCTGGTTCATCGGCTTTGCGCCGCAGAAAGATCCCAAGATCGCCTTTGCCGTCATCGTGGAGGACCTGGCAGATGTCAAAGAGAACACAGGCGCCCAGCAGGCCATCCCGGTGGCCCGGGAGATCCTGGACTACTGGCTCAGCCGCTGACCCACCACTTTTTAAAGACAAGGAGCGTTCCCCATGTTTGATTTTGAACACCAGCTGAAGATCCTGCCGGATTCCCCCGGTGTCTACATCATGAAAGACAACCGGGGCGAGATCATCTATATCGGCAAAGCCAAGGTCTTAAAAAACCGGGTCCGGCAGTATTTCAGAAATTCCAACCGTCTGGACACCAAGACCCGGCTCATGGTCAGCCATGTGGCTGAATTTGAATACATCGTCACCGATTCGGAGATCGAATCGCTGATCCTGGAGCAGAACCTGATCAAGGAAAACCTGCCCAAATACAACATCAACTTAAAGGATGACAAACGCTTCCCCTTCATTAAGATCACCATGAAGGAAGACTTTCCCCGGGTCTTCATGACGCGGCTGACTCCTAAGGACGGATCCAAATATTACGGACCCTTCACCGATGTCAGCTCCGTCTACGAGACCCTGGAGAGCATCAAAGCCATCTATCCCATCCGCACCTGCAAGCTCACCATAACCGAAGGCGGTCCCTATACGCGGCCCTGCCTGAATTATCATATCGGTCTGTGCAAAGCCCCCTGCGCCGGATACATTTCCAAAGCCGAGTACGGCGTCATGATCGATGAGATCATAGAACTCCTCAACGGCGGGGATCCCGGCATGAAAAAGCAGCTGAAAAAGGAAATGGAAGCTGCCGCGGAGCAGCTGGAGTTTGAGAAAGCCGCCAAACTGCGGGATCAGTTCCTGGCCATTGAAAAAGTCCAGAAAAAGCAGAAGATCTATTTTGCCCAGAAAGAGACCGATGAGGATTATGTGGCGCTGTTCAAGGACGAACGCGACACCTGCATCCAGGTCTTCTTTCAGCGTGACGGCAAGATCCAGGGCCGGGAGCACTTCATTCTCAGTGAGACCCTGGACCAGACGCCGCAGGACCTTCTGGGCGAATTCCTGGAATCCTTCTACGGAAAGACGGCCTATATCCCCAAAGTCATATACACAGAGGCTGTGGAGGAGGCCGAGCTCATTTCTCAGTTCCTGTCCATGAAAAAAGGCAGTCAGGTGCGCATTGAGAGCCCGCAGCGGGGCGAGAAAAAACGACTGGTGGAACTGGTCCGGAAAAATGCCGAGGTGACGCTGTCCGCCTTCAAGGGCAAGATCCTGCGCGAGGCAGCCATGGGAGAGGAAGCCCTGGCCTCCCTGGCCACCCTTTTGGAACTGGAAGAATTCCCCCATCGGATCGAATCCTATGACATCTCCAATATCGCCGGCGTGGACAGCGTCGGCACCATGGTGGTATTTGAAGACGGCAAGCCCAAAAATTCCGATTACCGCCGCTTTAAGATCAAATCCGTCATCGGCCCCAATGACTATGATTCCCTGCGCGAGATCCTGCAGCGCCGCTTTCAGCGGGGGCTGGACGAGATCAGAAAAATGAAGGAATCAGAGCTTGAATTCACCCACGGCAAATTCTCCTTCTTCCCGGATCTCATCCTCATGGATGGCGGCAAGGGACAGGTGAGCATCGCGGAAAATGTCCTGCACCAGCTGGGCCTTGAGATCCCCGTGGCCGGACTGGTCAAGGATGACCGCCACCGGACCCGGGGCATCATCTACCGCAACGAAGAGATCAATCTGAGCGGTTACAGCAACGTCCTGCACCTGATCACCCGGATCCAGGATGAAGTTCACCGCTTTGCCATCACCTACCACCGGTCACTGCGCAAGCGGACTCAGATCCGGTCGGTCCTCGATGACATCCCCGGGATCGGGGAGCGGCGCCGTAAAAATCTGCTCCTTAAATTCGGCAGCATCGAAGCGATCCGGGCAGCGTCCCTGGAGGAACTGCAGTCCGTTCCTTCCATGGATAAACGGTCTGCTCAGTCCGTGATCGATTTCTTTGATCCGGCATCGGATCCGTCTCCGGATCAGGAATTGAACCGTGTGATTCATCAGGACCCGAACCAGGCATCAGAGCCCTCATCAAACGGGGCATCGGACCCTGCCGTCCTCACATCCAGTGACGGGCCGGCAGAAACGGACTGATCAGAACGGATCCGTGGTTTTTCAAAATATTGGTTTGGGTGTCAAAATTGAGGTTTATGCGATCTGAGTCCTCATTTTTGTTCC
>CAYYVR010000049.1:0-6549 GCA_964475185.1 uncultured Clostridium sp.
AAATCGACACGATTCAGAAATCCTTCTTGCTTTTCTTGTTTAAAGCCATTATAATTGAGAACAAACCCAACTGAATAACTAGGAAATACTGTGAAAAAGGAAAGTAGTCTGTCATGAATTTTCAGAGAGAGCATCTCCAGGCTGAAAGGATGCTTATTGGAAGGACAGGGGAAGTGCCCTTTGGAGTACAGCACCGAATCGAGTAGGCTGCTGCGGAACCATCCGTTAAATGTGGAGTGGCATGTCAGTGCCATATGAGTGGCGAAAGCAAATTGAGTGGAACCGCGGATTATGATCCGTCTCTTTATATTAGATATAATGAGGCGGTTTTTTGATGTTCAAAATCAAAAATACGGGCTGCAGGAACTGATCCATGGCCGGACTGGCATCCATCGGATCATTTATTCAGACAGGATTTAACAATAAAAATAGAAAGACGGAGGGATCGCCCAGAGGGGATCCATCCGGGGAGAGGTACCATCAATGGAACGCAGCGTAATGGATTTAGTGGGCAATACGCCCGTCGTCAGACTGCCCGATGAGAATATATACATTAAAATGGAGAAGTTCAATCCCGGGGGAAGCATCAAGGACCGGGCCGCGCTGGCCATGATCGAGGCCGCCGAGGCCCAGGGACGGCTCAAACGGGGGAGCATCATCGTCGAACCCACCAGCGGCAACATGGGTATCGCCCTGGCCCTGTTCGGCCGGGTCAAAGGCTACAAAGTCATCATCACCATGCCCGAGACCATGAGCGTCGAGCGGCGCAGCATCATTGCCGCCCATGGTGCCACCCTGATCCTGACCGAAGGATCCCGGGGGATGAACGGAGCCATCGCCCGGGCCAATGAAATGGTGAGGGAGGATCCCCGGTATTTCATGCCGGATCAGTTCAACAATCCGGCCAACCCCAGAGTCCACTACGAGATCACCGGACCGGAGATCCTCCGGCAGCTCAGTGATATCAGCATATTCACCGCCGGGGTCGGGACCGGCGGAACCCTGTCCGGGGTGTCCCGCGCGCTGAAGGAGCATGACCCCAATATCATCACTGCGGGCGTGGAACCGGCCAATTCGCCGGTCCTCTCGGGTGGAGCCCCCTCGCCCCATAAGATCCAGGGGATCGGGGCCGGGTTTATCCCGGGAACCTACAGCGGAGACTATGTTGACGAAGTGATCACCATCACCGATGAGGAAGCCTTTGAAACCACCGTGGATGTATCAGCCAAACTCGGGATGCTGGTGGGGATCTCCACCGGCGCCAACGTGGCGGCTGCCCGTAAACTGGCTGCAAAATACGGCTCGGACCGAAAGATTCTGACGGTTTCGCCTGATGGCGGCGAAAAGTATCTTTCGATGCTGAAATACTAGAGAGGAAGTGACTATGATGATTCGTTTTATAAAATCCCTGACCCGGGACATCGACTCGGTCTTTGACCGGGACCCCGCCGCAAGAAATCGCTGGGAAGTGTTCTTCCTCTACCCTCACATCAAGGCCATCATCACTTATCGGATCGCGCATCAGCTCTACCATAACGGTCATTTGTTCCTGGCGCGCTGGATCTCCAACATCGGCCGGCGCATGACCGGCATCGAGATCCACCCCGGGGCCATCATCGGCCAGGGACTCTTCATCGATCATGGCATCGGCGTCGTCATCGGCGAGACCGCGGTGGTGGGGAATAACGTCACCATGTATCACGGGGCCACCCTGGGCGGCACCGGCAACGAAAAAGGCAAGCGCCACCCCACCGTGGGCGACAATGTGGTCGTCGGCACATCAGCCAAAGTGCTGGGCGATATCTACATCGCCAGCGGAACGAGGATCGGCGCCAATGCCGTGGTTCTAAAGGATACGCTGCCCAATTCCACCATGGTGGGGGTACCCGCCGTGGCCGTCAAAGAGGGCGTTCGCTTCCTTCAGCTGGCAGACTATGCCATTTAAGATCTGACAGTGGGCCGATGGTTCACTGATCGATTCGAAAACCCGGACCGCGGTGCCTCATTGGGCAGGCGGTCCGGGTTTTCTCGGCTTTTCTCGGTTTTTCCTGTTTGGTTCTTCCTGTTTGGTTGGTAGTGATTGGTGTTGGAGCCCCTGATCTGATGGGTCCGGTTGGCTCAGGGCCGCTTCGGTCAAAGTTCCCCGGACGGCAATCAGTCAGGAATGCACTTCATTTACTCGGATGGGGTCCGGCGCATCACCAGGATCTGAAGGTCTCTGCGCTGGGTGATCTCATATCCGTCGCTCAGGAAACGGGGGATCAGGGCTTCATGGTCCAGGGCGTAGCCCGGTCTGAGGTCCATGACGATGTAGTCTGCCCGATAATAGTCCTGTGAGGTCACGTTGTAGGTCAGATCGTAGAGCGTTTCCCGACGGGACAGATAGCCGGTGAGAAAATCCGAGGCCAGGACGCTGGCGTCCGGGGGGATCGTGTCCATGACGGCTTTCATGGCGGAGAGGACGTCTCTGTCGCGGACCAGCTGCTTTGGGTATTTCTCATAGCTTTTCAGATGGACGCCTGTGATCGCGATGCCTGAGGCCATGGCTGCGATCAGGAGCAGGCGCGGGATCAGGGGGAGTCTGGTCCGGACGCCCGACGAGAGGTCGCCTATGGCCCCGATATCGGTGCGTCGGAGGGCTGATCCGGGCGATCGACTCGGTGATGACTGGACGTAGTCCCGGATGAACAGCAGGGTCATATAAAAGAGCAGGATGTAGGAGCCGTAGTTGTACTGGAAGCGAATGTCAGACTGGTACTGATAATCCACCATGAGGTTCATCAGGAGGAAGGGGACAAGGAGGATCCAGCGGCTGAGCTTACGGGTCAGAAGGGGGATAAAAGCCAGCGGAGCCAGCATCTGGATCAGGTAACTCAGCTTGCCCGGCTGGAAGATCTTGAAGAGGATGAATCCCGGGTTGCGCCAGAGGGCATAGGGGACGGCCAGCAGAGACCATTCGGGGATCGCGATGAGGCTCTGAAAACGGCCGGTCATGGCCCCGTCGCCATAGGTGTTGAGGTAGGTCAGCGCAGCGATGAACCAGGTCCCCGAAATCAGAAACATGGCGACGCTCTGGCGGATCATTTTCCGGTCGATGAGCATAAAGCCCGCCAGGGCCCAGACATAGAGCGCAGCATCTTCCTTGACAGCCAGGGTCAGGAGCGTGAAGGCGGCCATGGCTGCGTTGTTTTTCGTTTCGATGGCCCAGATGAGCCACAGGAGCATGGGCACCAGGAAGACATTTTCATGGAGATCATAAAAATTCGATGTGATCAGGGCGGTGGAAGCCAGGTAGATGATGCAGAATGCCGTCTGCAGTTTTTTTGAAAACCCGAAGTGTCTGGCGATGAGGACCATGGGAATGATCCCGGCCGCGACGATGAAACCCTGGGTGACATTCAGTGCGGCGGGACTCCGGAACATCAGATACACCGGCAGGAGCAGATAGAAGATGGGAGAAAAATGGACCTTGAAGTGGGACAGGGGCAGGTTTCGCTCCAGGGTCGTGACAGGCTGCAGCGTTTCCGCCATGCTGTGGAACATCTGGGCGAAAAGATTGAAATCATAGGTCGGGGTGGACAGAGTCTCCACCCGGGCGTATAGGATCCGGCCCAGGGCCGTGACCTGCAGGAGGAAGACCAGCGCCATGATCAGGGGAACAAACCAGGGTTTCTTCAGAATCTTCGGATCCCGGTGGCAGAGGGAACCGATGACCAGCAGCAGTCCTGCGTAGGCCATCAGGAACGGAACGATGGAGGTTTTCTCCATGCCAAGGCTCAGGAACAGCTCTTGGATGAACCCGGTCCAGGGGATGCCCCGAAGGTTCAGGAACAGCACCGCCAGACCGCCCAGAGCAAGGGCTGCATCCAGGGGGCGGCGCAACGTTGCGGCACTGCGATAAATGTCCCGGGCCAGGAGCAGCGAAGCCGTATTGAGGATGAGCAGCGTGGCCGCCGGGAGCGTCTGGGCCAGCCGGAGGGTCACTGTCAGGGAAAAGAAAAGCCAGGAGGCAAAGAGCATCCGTCCGCAGGGATCGCCTTCGCTCTCGCGGTGCACAAAGTGCCTGGCAGCGGCAGAAAACAGCGCAGCAAAAACGGCCCATGCGGCCGCCAGAGAGAATGATCCCTCCAGTCCGGCATAGGGCAGGGAGAAGTAATTGGGGGTCCTATGGTTGATCCAGTTCATGAACGCACTGGCCGAGAGCCAGGACGCGATGAAACAAAGGGTGATCTGGTGCGTCGAAAGACCGGTGGATACCCGCCTGAAATGCTTGACCATGTTGATTCCTTTCTGCTTCCCGATGCATTTGCCACAGCGTGTTGTAGCTGACATGGAAGGTCATTGTCATGTATAATGATATTATATTTTATTTTAATTACAAGGAGGAAGAGGTTTAACCATGGATAGAGTCGACATGATAAAGAATACGCTCTTAAACCTCAATATTGCCTCAATCGTAGAGATCCTCATCGTCGCCTGGCTGCTGTACAAGCTGTACTGGCTGATCCGGGAGACGCGAGCGGAGCAGTTATTGAAGGGGATGCTGATCATTCTGGCACTGATCCCCATATCCTACATTGCCAATATGACCATGCTGTACTTCCTGCTCTCCAGGGCCATCACCCTTGGTGTCCTGTCCTTCGTGATCATTTTTCAGCCGGAGATTCGCCGGGCCCTGGAGCATCTGGGCCGCTCGGCGTTCAATGACCGGCATATCACGCCGGAGGAACGCGTCTGGGACGAACTGCTCACTGAGATCGTCAATGCAGTGGACAGCATGAGCCAGTCCAAGACGGGAGCGCTCATCGCCATCGAGCAGCAGACGATGCTGCGGGAGATCATCTCCACCGGAACCATCATCGATGCCAGAGTTTCGGCACCGCTTCTTGAAAATATATTTGTCCCCAACACCCCCCTCCACGACGGCGCCATGATCATCCGCGATGACCGCATCGTGGCCGCCGGATGCATGCTGCCCCTGACCACTTCCAGCGAGATCTCCAAGAAACTCGGGACCCGCCACCGGGCCGCCATCGGACTGACAGAAGTCTCCGATGCCGCCGTGATCGTCGTGTCTGAAGAGACCGGAGTCATTTCCCTGGCCCTCAACGGCAAGCTGGTCCGCAACTATGACAAGGAAAGACTGAAGGCAATTCTATTGAAAATTTTATTCAAAAAACAACTGAATGATCAGGAATCTTTACGAGAGAAGGTGAAAAAATGGCTAAAAGAAAAGTCAACGACCTCTTCGTAAAAATATTCTGCGTCATCGCCTCCATTGCCCTGTGGGTCTTCATCATCAACACGACGAACCCGTCCCAGCGCATGACGTTCAATGATGTTCCGGTCCAGATCCAGAATGGGGACAGCCTCCTGGCAAAGAACCTCATCCTGGTCCCGGGCCAGAGTATGGAAGTCCGGGTCCCCCTGGAAGGACCGGCCAATGATCTTTATTCCATCAATTCCGATGCCATCAGCGTGACACTGGATGTTACCCAGCGGGCGCTGAAAGCCGGCAGGCAGGAAGTCCAGGTCACCTATGTGCAGACGCCCTCCGGTGTCAGTCTCATCGGCGCGAATCCCACCGTGGAGATCGAGCTGGATGAATATATCAAAAAGCCGGTGGAGATCAAGAAAGACCTTTTGGACTACGCAGCGGCCGAAGGCTATTACGTACCTGAGCCTCTCCTGGACGCCAATTTTGTCACCGTATCCGGTCCCAAAGCCAGTGTGGACCAGGTGGCGGCAGTGAAGCCGATCTCCGAAAAGAAGTCCATCAGCCAGCTGTCCCGGGAAGTACTGAAACTGGAAGCGCTGGATTCCAACAATCAGATCGTTCCCAATGTGACACTGTCTGAAAGCTATGTCGAAGTCACCTACATCCCCCAGCCGGTGAAGGAAGTGCCCGTCACCCCGGTCTGGAGCGGCGTGAATGCCAACATCAATCTCACCCGGATCACTGCCGAACCTGCGACGATCCGCATCACCGCCAGAGAAAATATCCTGAAAAACATTACCGAAGTGGAGACGGAAGCGCTGAGCATGGAAGACATCGAACCGGGGGAAACGACCCGGACGAAAAACCTGATCCTGCCCGATGAGATCCTCGTCCTGGACGGAGAGAACAGCCCGGTGGATGCAATCGTGGATGTCGTGACCGTGGCGGAACCCATCACCACGAAAACAGTGACCAAAAATGTGACGATCACCGGACAGCCAGTGACCGGGACCCTCTCCCAGGTTCCGATCCCCGTCACCGTGACGATCTCCGGACCCCAGTCCAGGCTCGATGAACTCAGTGATAACCTGGTCATCATCACCGCTGATGCCACGGCCCTGGATGTCGGCAGTCATCAGGTGGCGGTGAAAGTGGATCTGCCCCAGGAATACACCCTGATCAAAATCACACCGGAAACCATTGATGTCATTGTAGAACCCTAATGCCAAATAGCTCCGGCAGGGAATATCAGAGCCGAGCATCACCTGAGACCATGCGCAGCATGGTCTCAAACTGTCTGAAGGCAAAACCAGATGCAAAACTGTCTGAAG
>CAYYVR010000049.1:6649-13999 GCA_964475185.1 uncultured Clostridium sp.
AAGAACCGCCTGGGAAGAATGAATGGATCATCAGATCAGACAGTCTGTAAATATACCGGTTAGGCCGTGCGGACGGTCAGCGTTGTTAAAAGTGAGGAACAGCCCATGATTTTAGTACGTGAAGTGACACTGCCCATCGAAGAAACACAGAATGAGGAGTGTGCCCTGCAGCAGGCTCTGACGGAACGGCTGCAGGTGGCTCCGGACCAGATCAGATCCTTCCGGATCCTGCGGGAGAGCGTCGATGCCAGAAAAAAAGACGAGATTATTTTCAGCTACCATATCCTGGTCAGTCTGGCGGACGAAGAAGCCTATCTGTCACTGAATCCGGATCGGCCGGGCGTCATCCGCCACTATGAGGATGACCCGGAGGAAGTGATCCCGGGCGATGCGATCCCCAAAGGGCGGATCCTCATCGCCGGCTTCGGACCTGCCGGGATGTTCTGCGGTCTGACGCTTGCCCGGGCGGGGTACCGCCCCCTCATCGTGGAGCGCGGCCCGGCCATGGCCCAGCGCACGGCTGCCGTGGAAAAGTTCTGGACTTCGGGGGTCCTGGATCCGTCGGCCAATGTCCAGTTCGGCGAAGGCGGAGCCGGGACCTTTTCAGATGGGAAACTCACCACCCGGATCAGGGATCTGCGGGTCAACCAGGTGCTGAATGCCTTTACCGATGCCGGGGCGCCTCTGGAGATCCTGTATCGGAACAAGCCCCATGTCGGCACTGATCTGCTCAAGGGCGTCGTCATGAACATTCGCCGGGAGATCCTCCGGCTGGGCGGCGAGATCCGCTTCGGATCCCTTCTGGAGGATCTGAAGACGGATGAGGGCAGGGTCACGGCTGCGAAAGTGAACGGGGAGTGGATGGAAACGGCGGCAGTGATCCTCTCTCCCGGCCACTCCTCCCGGGACACCTACGCCATGCTCATGGCGCGCGGGATCGCCGTGGAGGCCAAAGCCTTTGCGGTGGGGCTGCGGGTCGAACACCTGCAGGCGGAACTGGATCAGATCCAGTACGGCCGCTGGGCGGACCATCCCAAACTCAGGGCCTCGGAATATTCCCTGGCGGCAAAAGCTGCCGACGGCCGCGGGGTCTATTCCTTCTGCATGTGCCCCGGCGGCCGGGTGGTGAATGCGTCCAGTGAAGAGGGGCATCTGTGTGTCAACGGCATGAGTTACCATGCCAGGGATCTGGTCAATGCCAATTCAGCGGTGGTGGCTGCGGTGAACCCCCGGGATTTCGGCGGCGGTCCCAAAGAGGCCATTGCCTTTCAGCGGGATCTGGAACGCAAAGCCTTTCTGATGGGCGGCGCAAACTGGCACGCACCGGTGCAGCTGACCCAGGATTTTCTGAAAAAACGGCCCAGCCGTGATCTCAAAAACGTTTTTCCCGCCGTCGGTCCGGGCTTTACCCTGGCACCGCTCCATGAGCTGCTGCCCCCGGCATTAACGGACGCCATCAGCCAGGGCATGAAGATCTTCGGACAGAAGATCCGCGGCTTCGATAAAAACGGCCTCTTTACCGGCGTGGAGACCAGGACCTCCGCCCCGCTGCGGATCCTGCGCGATGAAAACCTGGAGAGCCTGTCCCACAAGGGTCTTTACCCCTGCGGAGAGGGCGCCGGCTATGCCGGCGGCATCGTCAGCGCAGGCGTGGATGGGATCCGGGCCGCGGAAGCCATCATCCGGACCTACCGCCCGGTGTCGGAGTGATCAGAGTTCCCCGGGAATTGAACGGTAATGTAATTATGAGGCCGGTTTACTTTAAAAACGGTAACCAGAAAAGGAGATACTGCTGATTTATCAATGATCAGGCGCCGGCAATGACAGCATCGGAACCAACAGCCGGCCGGTCCTTATTTTCGGGTCCTGGAAGTGGCGAAGACTTTTTATATTCTGATAAGATAGATGGTGTAATCAATTGCAGTAAGGGGGAATTTGTATGAGTCTGATCCTGACCATCAATCCGGGATCCACCTCGACGAAAGTGGCCGTCTTCGACAATGAGACGGTCGCCCATGAGATTTCGTTAGCCCATTCCATGGAAGCGTTAAAACAGTACGACGATATTTCCGATCAGAAGCCCATGCGGGAAGAAGCCATCACCCAATGGCTGAACCAGACCGGCGTGAAGCTGGCGGATCTGGACATCATCGTCTCCAGGGGCGGCCTGGTCCGACCGATCCCCACCGGGACTTATGAGATCACCGATCAAATGATCGAAGATCTGCGGGCCGGCTTCTCCGGCGTCCATGCCAGCAATCTGGGGGCCCAGATCGCCAGGGATCTGGCCCAAAAGGCCGGTATCCGGGCCTACATCGCAGATCCGGTGGCCAGTGATGAGATGGAAGAGGTGGCCCGGCTGTCCGGTCTGCCGGAGATCCAGAGGCGGTCCAATTCCCACTATCTCAATATGAAGTCCGTGACGCGCAGAGTCTGCCGGGAACAGGGCTTTGATATGGCGCGGGATCATTTCGTCATCTGCCATCTGGGCGGCGGCATCAGTGTGGCCCCGCAGCAGGCCGGCCGGATCATCGATACGAATAATGCCAACGAATCAGGGCCTTTTTCACCGGAACGGGCCGGCGGTCTGCCGGTGGCAGATCTGGTCAGACTGGCTTATTCCGGCGACTATACGGAAAAAGCCCTCATGAAGAAGATCATCGGCAATGGCGGTCTCATGGGTTATCTGAAGACCAACGACGGCCGCAAAGCGGAAGAAATGATCGATGGCGGCGATGCGCAGGCGGAGCTGATCTTCCGGGCCATGGGCTATCAGATCGCCAAGGAGATCGGCGCTTCGGCGGCGGTCCTGGGCGGCGAAGTCAAAGCCGTGATTCTCACCGGCGGCCTGGCCTATTCCAAGCGTCTCATCGGGATCATCCGGGAATACGCGGGATTCGTCGCGCCCTTCATCGTGGAACCGGGCGAAGATGAAATGAAGTCCCTGGCCGAAGCCGGCCTGAGGATCCTGCGCGGTGAGGAACAATCGAAGAACTATGACAGGGAGGCAATGGGACATGATCACATCCTTTGATGAAGTATTTGAACGGATCAAGGCTCTGCCCAATAAAGTAGTGGCAGTGGCAGCAGCGGAAGATGAACCGGTCCTGGAGGCTGTCGGTTTCTGCCGGGCCAACGGACTGGCGGATGCCATTCTGGTCGGGGACGAACCGGCCATTCGCCAGATCGCCAAAGATCTTGAGATGGATCTGGAGGGTGTGCAGATCATCCATGAGCCGGAACCGGCCAAAGCGGCACTGATCGCAGTGGAACTGGTGTCCACCGGCAAGGCGGATATGCTGATGAAGGGGCTCATCGATACGAAAAACTTCCTGCGCGCCGTCCTGAACAAGGAAGTCGGCCTGCGCACCGGCAATCTCATCACCCATGTGGGCGTCTTCGACCTGCCGCCCTATGACCGGCTGATCTATATCACCGATGCGGCCTTCAGCATGTATCCGACCCTGGAGCAGAAAGTTGCCATCCTCAACAATGCCGTCAGACTGGCCCACTCCCTGGGCAACGAAAATCCCAAAGTCGCTCCGGTCTGTGCCGTTGAGGTGGTGAACCCGGATATGCCGGCGACCCTGGATGCTCAGGCGCTGACCGGGATGAACGAAGCCGGTGAGATCACCGGGTGTACCGTCTATGGCCCCCTGGCCTTTGACAATGCCATTGACCGGGAAGCCGCGATCCATAAAAAGATCGATCATCCCGTGGCCGGCAATGCCGATATTTTCCTGATGGCCAATATCGAAGCCGGCAACGGCGTATACAAGGCACTGACTTATACCTGTCAGGGCGAACGCCACGGCGGGATCCTCATGGGCGCATCGGCTCCGGTCATCGTGACCTCGCGGGCGGATTCCTTCGAAGCCAAGGTCAATTCCATCGCGCTGGCATCCCTGGCCGCTTCCAGAGAGGAGAAATAGCATGAAAAAGATTTTAGTCATCAATCCGGGCTCCACATCTACGAAGATCGGCGTCTATGAAGATGAAACGCCGGTCCTCATCGAGACGCTGCGCCATTCTGCCGAGGAGATCAGCCGCTTCGCCAAAGTGGCAGACCAGTTCCATTTCAGAAAAGACGTCATTCTGGACGTGCTGAAGGCGAACCAGGTGGACCTGAACACCCTTGACGGCGTCGTGGGACGGGGCGGGCTGTTCAAATTCATCCCGTCGGGAACCTATGCCGTCAACGATGACATGGTCCGGGACGTCATGAATCCCGCAAAAGGTGAACACGCCTCCAATCTGGGCTGTCTCATTGCCCGTGAGATCGGGGATGAACTGGGCATCCCGTCCTTCATCGTGGATCCGGTGGTGGTGGATGAGCTCAGCGATCTGGCCCGGATCTCCGGTATGCCCGAGATCCGGCGCGTATCGATTTTCCATGCCCTCAATCAGAAAGCAGTGGCCCGGCGCTATGCAAAGGAAACCGGCAGAGACTATCGGGACCTCAATCTCATCGTCGTCCATATGGGCGGCGGCATCTCCGTGGGCGCCCACGAAAAAGGCAGGGTCATCGATGTCAACAATGCGCTGAACGGCGAGGGGCCATACTCTCCGGAGCGGGCCGGCGGACTGCCCGTGGCGGACCTGGTCAAGCTGTGTTTCTCCGGGGAATACACCGAGGCCGAGCTCCTGCGCCGCATCACCGGAGGGGGAGGCGTGGTGGCCTACCTGGGCACCAACAACATGATGGAAGTGGAAGAGCGCATGCTCGCCGGGGATGAAAAGGCAAAACTCGTCTTTGAAGGCATGGCCTATCAGACGGTAAAGGAAATCGGCGCTGCCGCAGCGGTGCTGAAAGGTCAGGTGGATCAGATCCTGCTGACGGGCGGCATCGTCTATTCGAAACCCATGAGGGATCTCATCGTCGGCCGCGTAAAATTCATTGCCCCGGTATCGCTGTATCCCGGGGAAGATGAGCTGCTGGCCCTGGCGCAGGGCGGGCTGCGTGTCCTCAACGGCGAAGAGGAAGCTTCGGTCTATTGACCTGCTGATTTCACAGAGTACTCACCGGCCGATCCGCGGATGATCCCGGATCGGCCGGGCACGAGTAAGCAGTGAATTTTCTTTTTTTGCCTGACTGACAACCTTTACATTGCATTCTGACAACAAATGACCGCAGTGTGCGAACAAAGTATTGCCGTGGCCCTGAATTCCTGATGAAATCAACAATGAACTGTTCCATTTGGTTTTAAAATAGAAATTAGCGATTTCGTAATTTTTGGTGTAAAATTAGTGTACAGGTTAACAAACCGTTAAGAAATGAGGGTACTATGAAACGCATCAATCTGTTCACTGGGCATTTTGGAAGCGGTAAAACCGAAATCGCCATCAATTATGCCAGGAAGCTCAAAAAAGACGGGATCGCCAAGGTGACCATCGTCGATCTGGATATCGTCAATCCCTACTTCTGTGTCCGGGATCTCACCGATGAACTCGAGGCAGAGGGGATCCGGGTCATTTCCCAGGGCCGCCATCTGGCCAATGCTGAACTCATGGTCGTCCCGGCAGAAGTCATCGCCGCTTTTCAGCAGACCGACCACACCGTCATCTTCGACATCGGCGGGGATGACATGGGCGCCACTGCCCTGGGGCAGTACAATCGATTCTTTCAGAATGAAGACTATGAGATGTTCTTTGTCATCAATACCAGCCGGCCCATGACCCGGGACGCCGGAGAGGTCAAAGCCTATCTCGATGCCATCGAACATTCCTCCAGACTGAAGGCCACCGCACTGATCAACAACAGCAACATGAGCTACGACACTTCATTGGAAGTTATTCTTCATGGGGAAGAAGTGATAAAAGAATTGTCAGAGCTGACCGGACTGCCGCACGCTTTCACCGCCGTTCGCCGGGATCTGGCCGATGAGGCCGCCCGAATCATTTCCGGGGAAATATTCCCCATCGACATCTATATGAAACCACCATGGAAGGATTAAACAGGGGGAATTAAACATGCCAAGAGTAGAGTTCAGAGAGGACCGCTGCAAAGGCTGCGGTCATTGCGTCACAGTCTGTCCGGTCCACATTATTTCGTTTGCCGATCGGTTGAATGACAAAGGCTACAAACCGGCCACCATCAAAGAAGAACTGATGGAACAGTGCATCGGGTGCACATCCTGTGCCCGCATGTGTCCGGATCTTTGCATCTCAGTCTACAAGTAAGGGGGAACAAGCTAAATGGGAGAAAAAGTACTGATCAAGGGAAATGAAGCCATTGGCGAAGCGGCGCTGCGTGCCGGCTGCCAATGCTTTTTCGGATATCCGATCACACCGCAGACCGAAGTGGCGGCCTACATGGCCAAGAAGATGCCCAAAATGGGCCGCGTGTTTCTGCAGGCTGAATCGGAAGTAGCGGCCATCAACATGGTTTACGGAGCCGGCGGCGCCGGAGTCCGGGTCATGACCTCCTCCTCGTCACCGGGGATCAGTCTGAAATCCGAAGGGATCTCTTACTGCGCAGGTGCTGAAGTGCCCTGCGTCATCGTCAACATCGTCCGCGGCGGCCCGGGGCTTGGCAGTATCCAGCCGGCGCAGTCGGATTACAATCAGGCCACACGCGGTCTGGGCCACGGCGACTTCTTTGTTCCGGTCCTGGCACCGGCCTCCATTCAGGAAATGGTGGATTTCATCGGCGATGCCTTTGACATGGCCGACCAGTACCGCACACCGGTCATGGTCATGGGCGACGGAATGATCGGCCAGATGATGGAGCCCGTCGAATTCCATGACCGGGAGCAGAAAGTACTTCCGGCCAAGGACTGGGCAGCCAACGGACTGGGTGACCGCAAAAAGCACAATGTCATCAATTCCCTGTATCTCAAAGCCGACGAGCTGGAGCAGCACAACATCCATCTGTTCAAAAAATACGACGCCATCAAGGAGCATGAAGTCCGCTACGAGCTCTTCAACTGCGAAGATGCCGATCTGATCCTGGTGGCCTACGGCACCACTGCCCGGATCTGCAAGAACGCCATTAAAATGGCGGCGGCGGAAGGCATCAAGGTCGGTCTTGTCCGGCCCATCACCCTGTGGCCCTTCCCCTTTGAAGCGTTTGAAAAGACTGTGGATCTCACCAAACATGGCTACCTCAGCGTAGAGATGTCCATGGGACAGATGGTGGAGGATGTGAAACTGGCGGTTCTGGGCAGAAAGCCCGTGGGCTTCTACGGCCGTGCCGGCGGTATGATCCCGACCCCGGATGCGATCCTTGAGAAAATCAGAGAAATGGCAGGAGGAAACTAAGATGCAGACAATTGAAAAACAGGAAATGAAAGTGCTCTTCCAGCCAACGAAGGGGATGCTCGATGTTCCGACGCACTACTGTCCCGGCTG
>CAYYVR010000049.1:14099-17058 GCA_964475185.1 uncultured Clostridium sp.
CAGGAATCCATGGACTGGCTCAGAAACAGCATGATCCCGTTCTATGAACTGGGCGTCAAGAAGGATAAGGATGCTGACATGAAGGAGGCGAAATAGATGAAACAGCAGGAAATCATTTTTGCAGGTTTCGGCGGACAGGGGATCCTCTCCATGGGAAAATTCCTCGCCTACGCCGGAATGGATGAAAACATGAACGTCACCTGGTGTCCATCCTACGGTCCGGAAATGCGCGGAGGAACGGCCAATTGCTCGGTCATCCTGGCTGAAGATGACATCGGTTCGCCGGTCATCAGTGCGCCGGATACCGTAGTCGTCATGAACCGGCCCTCCTTCGACAAGTTCGAACCCCTTTTGAAATCAGGCGGACTGCTGATCATGGATGAGGATCTCATCCCGGATGAATCAGTGCGCACCGATATCAACATCATCCGCATCCCGGCCCAGTCCATTGCTGAATCCATCGGATCCAAGACCATCGCCAATATGGTTCTGCTGGGCGCCCTGGTCAAGCAGACCGGCATCGTCCCCACGGAAGCGCTGCTCAAATCACTGAAAGAGCACGGCAAGGAACGGTTCTACACAGCCAACGAACAGGCCATTGCCAGAGGCATGGAATACGCAGGCGTATAGCAACACTCATTGAAGGCACTCCGACTCTGCGCAGAGCAGGTCGGAGTGCCTTTTCGCCGATCCTCCGGCTATAAGGACCTGTTGCCGGGACAGAGATCTTCTGCGGGATCCATCTCCACCCATTGAAGGATCGACCCGTCGGTCCATCCGCCCGGCCGATCCACCTGCAGCCTTCCGCACCTTTGGAGTGCGCCGGTCACAGGGGATCCGGATCCTTACCGTTAAGATAAATTTCCGGCCGATCCATCCGAACCGGTATATAATGAAACTACAGGAATCAGTAAAAATCAGTTCATCGGAGGACGTCATGAAAACAAATTTGAATATCTCCAACGCATTGAGTCTGCTGTCGGAAATGGAAAGTCCCGCGGCGAAGTTCCAGGTATTGGAATACGATGATCTCTTGGGGTCCTCGGACCTCTCCAGCGCCTTCATGCTCAGCTACATGCGCAGTGCGAACATCCGGCTGCGTCAGGTGAAGATCGTGCTGCGGTCTTCTTCGGTGTTTGTGGAGAGCGGTGCACTGTCGTTCATGCGGGGAAATCTGGAGGCATCCTCCAATGTGGGGAGCCCGGGCGGCCTGATCAAGAAGTTCATTTCGTCCTCCCTGACGGGGGAGCATACCATCAAGCCCATGTTCACCGGCTCCGGTGAGATCCTCCTGGAACCATCCTTCAACCATTATGTCCTGCTGTCCCTGGAGGATCAGGAAGAGGTCATCGTTGACGACCGGCTGTTCTTTGCGGCGGAAGGCAGCGTCACGCTGGGGGCCAAGGCGATGCGGAGCATCTCCGGCGCTTTGCTGGGCAGAGAGACGCTGTTTCAGACCAGTCTGAAGGGGCCGGGCATCGCGGTGCTGGAAGTTCCGGTGCCGGAACAGGAGATCTTCAAATATAAACTGAAAGATGACACGCTGAAAGTGGATGGCAATATCGCCTTCCTGCGCAGCGGGGACATCGATTTTACCGTGGAACGTTCCACCAGTACGCTGGTGGGAACGGCCGTGGCCGGGGAAGGCTTTCTCCATGTCTACCGGGGCACCGGTGAAGTCTGGCTGATGCAGACCCAGCACGTCTACGATCAGATCAAACAACTGGACAATCCCTTCTTCCGTCAGGAAGCCACCGAGGGGATGCTGGACACCCAGGACAGCAATTAACCGGAATGATTTGGAGATCCCCCATAATATGATTTGGAGATCCCCCCCTGAAAATGAAACCATTTTCAGAATTCTTCCTTAATGTTTGCTGTTTTAATCACTGAGCGCATAAGGTAGAATAAGATTATGATTTTAAAAAATAAGAGGTATATGTATGACTAGAATGTTCGGAACTGATGGAGTAAGAGGCATTGCCAATGAGGATCTGACACCGGAGCTGGCTTATCAGCTGGGTAAAGCCGGGGCCTTCGTCCTGACGGAAGGAACCCATAAGCCGACGATCTTGCTGGGCAAGGATACCCGGATCTCGGGTGATATGCTGGAAGCGGCCATGATGGCGGGGATCCTGTCGGTGGGGGCCAATGTGATCCCGGTGGGGGTGGTCCCCACCCCGGCCATCGCCTATCTGACCAGAAAATACAAGGCGGATGCCGGGGTCATGATCTCGGCATCCCATAATCCGGTGGAATTCAACGGGATCAAGTTTTTCGACCAGAAGGGGCTTAAGCTCAATGATGTCATTGAGGACAGGATCCAGAGCATCATCGAGTCGGGCATGAAGGATCTGCCCACGCCCACCGGAGCCGGCCTTGGCAAGCTCATCCATGAAGCCAACGCGGAAGATGATTATGTGGAGTTCGCCACCAGTACGGTCAAGGGCGATCTGCGCGGATTGAAGGTGGCGGTGGACTGTGCCAACGGCGCGGCTTCCAAAGTGGCCGTCAGCGCCCTGCGCAAACTGGGCGCCGAAGTCTATGTGATCAATGACAATCCGGACGGACTGAATATCAACAGAGATTGCGGTTCCACTCATATGGGGGAGCTGATGCGCTATGTCGTCGAAAAATCCTGTGATCTGGGACTGGCCTTCGACGGCGATGCAGACCGCTGCCTGGCAGTGGATGAGCAGGGCAATGTGGTCAACGGGGATTTCATCATGATGATCTGTGCCCTGGACATGAAAAAGAAAGGGACACTGAAGGATGACACCCTGGTGGTCACCGTCATGTCCAACCTGGGCCTGAAGATCGCCGCGGAGGAAAACGGGCTGAAGATCGAACAGACCAAGGTGGGGGACCGGTATGTCCTGGAGAACATGCTGAAGAATGGATTCTCTCTGGGCGGCGAACAGTCAGGTCATGTGATCTTCCTGGATCACAACACCACCGG
>CAYYVR010000050.1:0-2296 GCA_964475185.1 uncultured Clostridium sp.
CCATCCGCGGCCGGTTATGATATAATTAGACCAATTATTACGAGGGAGAACGCATTTTATGGAAGCAATCGAGAAGAAATATGTCATCGGCATTGATCTGGGCGGAACGAAAATCACAACGGCCATTGCAGATCTGTCCGGTGATATCATTGAAAAAACCACCCTGGCCACCGGTGCCAGAGAAGGTGAGATCGAGGTCATGGACCGGATCATCCAGTCTGTTGAAATGGTCCTGGAAGCCTCAGGGCTGCTTCTGGAGGAAGTCCGCGCCATTGGCATCGGCTCCCCGGGACCCATTGATGCCGACAGCGGCTCCATCATCACCACGCCGAATCTGCCCTTCCGGAACTTTTCCCTGACCCGGCCCCTGGAGGAACGGTTCAAGGTCCCGGCTTTTCTGGACAATGATGCCAATGTGGCGGCCATCGGGGAATGGATGTTCGGTGCCGGCAAGGGCTATCAGAATGTGCTGTATATGACCGTCTCCACCGGTGTCGGCGGAGGTGCCGTCCTCAATGGCAGGCCTTATCACGGCTCCACATCCAACGCACTGGAGATCGGCCATATGACCATCGATCCCTCCTCCCCCCACCAGTGCAACTGCGGCAATTACGGCGACGTGGAGTCCCTCTGCTCGGGTACGGCGATTTCCAACCGGGCCATGGAAGCCATCCGCAGCGGCCGGGAAACCAGTCTGACGATCCATGAGGTGATCACCAGCTACGAAGTCTACCAGGCTTTTCGGGAAGGCGACCCACTGAGTGTGGAGATCCTGACCACCGCCTGGGACTACCTGGGCATTGCCGTTGCCAACCTGATCCTGGCCTTTGATCCGGATGTCATCGCCATTGGCGGCGGCGTCTCGCGGATCGGTGATGATATGTTTGAAGCGGTGCGGGCATCTGCCGCGAAACACTGTTTTTCCTACATGTATGACTCGGTGAAAATCGTCCCCACCGGACTTTCCCAGGACACGGGGGTCATCGGTGCAGTGGCTTTGGCCATTGTCAGCAGTGAAGTGAAATGAGCCGCCGGGCCATGATTCATGCCCTGCGGGATAATAGAACATGAAAAAAAGGAAAGTGCAGGCACAAAGCCGGGCACTTTCCTTTCCGTCAGGAGGCGTTTCCTGATCCCTGGTGAGGTTCAATTGGGTACTTTGCATCGCCCGACCACAGCATCGCCCGACCACAGCATCGCCTGATGACGGTATCGCCGGGTCACTGCAGCGGCTAAAGTTTGCGGTTATCCTTGAGCCGGGCGGCGATGACCCCGCTGGTGATGATGATGACGGTGCCGACCAGGGTGGTCAGTTTCAGGCCCTCTGAGAAAACAAGAAGACCGAGAATGGGCGAGAGGATCACACCGGTATAATCAAACAGCGTGACTTTGGAGGCCTCGGCCGTAATATAGGCTTTGGTGATGAAGTACTGACCCATGGCGGCAAAGACGCCGATCATGAACAGGTAAAACAGTTCCCTTGGGGTAGGCAGTACCGGATCCAGCAGCATCAGGGGGATGGACGCCGTGATGGAGAACAGACTGAACCAGAATATGATGACCATGCCATTGACCCGGCCGGACAGACGGCGGATCAGAACATAGGCCATGCCGCCGAAGAATGCGGAGCCAACACCCACAAGGGATGGAAACAGATTGAAGTTTCCCGTGGGATCGATGACGATGACCGCGCCGGTGAATCCGCCGAGGATGGTGAGAAAACGCGGGACGCTCATTCGTTCCCCCAGAAACAGCACGGCTGCGATGATGACGAAAAAGGGATTGAGTTTCTGCAGGATCTGGGCATCGGCCAGGGGCAGATGGTTATTGGCATAGAATACGCTGATCACACCCAGAAAGCCGAGAAAACACCGGAAGAACAGAGGTCTTCGGTTCCCGGGGGCCACGCGGATCGGAATATGGTTCTTGCGCAGGTTCCACACAGCAAAAAACACCATGACCAGATTGCGGAAGAAAATCTGTTCAAACAATGGGATCCTTCCGCCGGAGAGTTTGACCATCATGGCCATCAGAGCAAAGGAAGAGGAAGCAGTGACCATAAAAAGGATGCCTTTACGTGTTGCAGTCATAGATCGAACCAAACCTTTCAAGTTTCATTTTGCACAGTGATTTCAAACCAGCTTTCATTATAACAAAGAATCAGACCGGGCACCCGATTCTCGTGCAGGAACCATGGGGCAGGAATGGAAAATGATGGAAATTCATCCAAAGCCATGGCGATGATCGGAGGCAATGGAAACCATCGAAGTCAATTGAAAGCGACTAAAGCCATGAA
>CAYYVR010000050.1:2396-10748 GCA_964475185.1 uncultured Clostridium sp.
TGATCGGAGGCAATGGAAACCATCGAAGTCAATTGAAAGCGACTAAAGCCATGAAGTCAATGTCAATCAAATGAACGTAAACAGCAGACATTGGCAGGGATCGGCAGGGATCGGCAGGGATCATCTGCCCGGCCTTTGAAAAGCCGGTGCTGGATGGAGTAGAATGGAATAGGCTGGAAGCATCAGTAATAGCAGTATCAGAAGTAACAGCAGTAACAGCAGTAAACTATGATTTGGAGAAACAACATATGACTTATTTATACATCACTCGCCATGGCGAGACTGCCTGGAATCTGGAGGGACGCTTTCAGGGCCGGCAGAATTCAGAACTCAACGAACGGGGCCTTCTTCAGGCTGAAACCCTTGGCCGGATCCTGGATGGGGAGAAAATTGATCTGATCATATCCAGTCCGATCCAGCGGGCCCGGGAGACAGCTCAGCGGGCCCGGGGAGCGCGGGACATTCCCATCATCCTTCTGGATGAGCTCTCGGAGCTGGATCTGGGTGCATGGGAAGGAGAAAAGCTCAGTGATCTGAAGGTGAAGGAGCCCGAGCAGTATCATCGCTACTGGCATGATCCGTTCCGCTTCGAACCCCGGGGAGGGGAATCCTTCGAGGAGCTGATCGCCCGGCTGGGCCATGCCATGACTCAGATCCTGAAACTGGCCAGGGGCAAACGCGCTCTGGTGGTCACGCACGGCATGGCGCTGATGGCCATTCTCCACCACGTCACAGGGCAGGATTTCAATGAGATCATACGGCAGCCGGTCCTGCGTCAGACCAGCGTCACCCGTGTCAAAGCGGAGGAGGATGGATCCCCCGTCTTTCATGTCCAGGCCATCGGAGACACCAGCCATCTGGAGGCGTCGCAGCTGCACTCCCCCAGTGTCAGTGTCTGGGAAGGCGGGAACGCGGCCGCAGCGGTTTCATCTGATCTGGCGGGCCAGGCAGAGGAAGACCGGGACGGTGCCATCGAGTCACCGGCTCAGTCTGAGCCCTTCCATGAACCGGATCCGTCCAGGCGGCAGACGGCAGCCAGACTGCTGTTGGAACAGAAACTGACCATTGCCACAGCGGAGAGCCTGACCGGGGGTCTTTTGGCTTCCGCCTTCATTGAATCGGAACTGGGGATCTCGGCCTCCTTCATGGAGGGGTATGTGACCTACTCCAACGAAGCGAAGATCCGGGATCTGGGGGTGCAGCCGCAAACGCTGGCCCGGTTTGGCGCCGTATCGGAAGAAACCGCCCGGGAAATGGTCTGCGGCGCTCAGGCGAAATCCAATACAGATCTTGCCATTTCCACCACAGGAATTGCCGGCCCCGGCGGCGATACGCCTGCAAAGCCACTGGGGCTCACCTACATTGCCATCTGGAACCGCGGCGAGGTCCGGGTGTTCCGCGAGGTCTTCACGGGCAGCCGCAATCAGATCCGGGCTTCCGTGGTCGAATATGCTTTGGAACGCCTTGTTGCAATGCTCCGTGCGTGAGGGCCGCTGAAGGAACATGATCCCCCAGGATCCGGCAGGGTGAACCCCCGGACAACCCGGGGAGGGGGACCCTCGGATCGCTCTTCCCATGGAAGGACCAGAGCCCGGCGGTCCGGACCTGCCCGTTCAGACAGGCCCGTTCAGACAGGCCGGCTGAGGCTTCCCTGTGGGCTGCAGGGTAAGATTTGATCCTGCCTGAAATTGCGCCAGTATGATTGCGTCAACAGTATGATTGCGACAGTATGATTGCGACAGTATGATTGCGCCAGTATGATTGCGACAGTATGATTGCGCCAGTCTTTCCTGACCGGGCTGAACCTGTTATAATGAGAATGATTTGTCAAAGGGACACCCGAACCGGATGTCCCTTTGACATGTTGAAAAAGATCAACCCTCTAAAAAACTTTTAACCACGCAACGAATGGAGTCAATTATGAGTGTACTTACTGTCAAAAACCTGAGCCACGGTTTCGGAGACCGGGCCATCTTTGAAGATGTCTCGTTCCGCCTTCTGAAAGGGGAACATATCGGTCTGATCGGGGCCAATGGCGAAGGCAAGTCGACGTTTATGAATATCATCACCGGCAAGCTGATGCCTGATGAGGGAACCGTGGAATGGAATGCACGGGTCCGTGTCGGCTATCTGGATCAGCATTCTCAGCTCAGGCGGGGCAGTACCATCCGGGAAGTCCTGCGGACGGCCTTTCAGTATCTCTTTGAGATGGAGAATGAGATCCTGGCCCTGGGCGAAGCCATGGCAACGGCCGGCGAAGAGGAATTGGAGCGCCTCATGGAAGACATGGGGACGCTGCAGGATCTTTTGGAGCACAATGATTTCTATATCATTGAATCGAAAATCGAGGAAGTGGCCGGCGGACTGGGGCTCAAAGACATCGGCCTTGATGTGCCGGTGGACGAACTGTCCGGCGGGCAGCGCACCAAGGTGCTCCTGGCCAAACTGCTGCTGGAAAAACCGGATATCCTCCTCCTGGACGAGCCCACCAACTATCTGGATGAAGAGCATATCAACTGGCTCACCATATACCTGCAGAATTATGAAAATGCCTTTATCCTGATTTCCCATGATATTCCATTCCTGGATAAGGTCATCAATATCATTTACCACGTGGATCAGCTGACCCTGAACCGCTACGTCGGTGACTATCATACCTTCCAGGAGACCCACGAAGCCAAGATGAAGCAGGTGGAGGCGGCCTACGCCCGTCAGCAGCAGGAGATCTCCCGGCTGGAGGATTTTGTGGCCCGCAACAAAGCCCGGGCGGCGACGGCCAACCTGGCCAAATCCCGTCAGAAAAAACTGGACAAGATGGACCGCATCGAACTGACTAAGGAGAAGCCCAAACCGGTCTTTTCCTTTAAGCCCGGAAAAACCACCGGGAAGCTGATCTTCAAAACCAACGGCCTGGTCATCGGCTATGACAGGCCCCTGACGCGATCCCTGGACCTGTACATGGAACGGGGACAGAAGATCGCCCTCATGGGCGCCAACGGACTGGGAAAAACCACGCTCCTGAAGAGCCTGTTGGGGATCATCCCGCCCCTGGCCGGCACCATCGAGCTGGGGGAGAATCAGCAGATCGGCTACTTTGAACAGGAATCAAAAAATGAAGGCGATGCCACCTGCATCGAAGATTTCTGGAGTGAATTTCCCGGATTCAATCAGTATGAAGTCCGGGCAGCCCTTGCCCGCTGCGGACTCACCACCAAGCAGATCGAAAGTCAGGTCCGGGTCCTGTCTGGGGGAGAAAAGGCCAAACTGCGGCTGGCGAAACTGATGAACAAAGAAACCAATATCCTGCTGCTGGACGAACCCACCAATCACCTGGATGCTGATGCCAAGGAGGAGCTGGTCAAAGCGCTGAAGGAATATCGCGGCACCATCCTCCTGGTCAGTCATGAACCGGAATTTTACAGTCAGATCGCAACCCATGTCTGGAACTGCGAAGACTGGAGCCTTAAAGTGTTTTAGGATCTTCCGGCCGTACTCCGGCCGTACTCCGGCAGAGATCAGACGGAGATCAGGGGAACTGGCAGAGGAAAGGGAACATGCAGAAGAAGAAAAAGGGCTGCGAACAGAGCGATTTTGATGACATGGAGGTGGATCAATGGAACAGATATTGAAAAAACTTGGCTTCAGGGACCAGACCGATGTCCTGGTGCTGAATGCCCCGGAAGCGATTCGAAGGGGACTGGAACAGGCACTCCCCGTTTCGCCGGCATCCGAACTAACAGGGCGGTATGCCTTTCTCATGGTGTTTGTCCGGTCACTGGATGAATTCATGCCGCTGCGGGAAGAACTGGTCCGCGCCCTGGCGCCTTTGGGACACCTGTGGGTCTGCTATCCGAAAAAGACCGGTAAGAAGTACCGGTCCGATCTTTCCAGGGACGTTCTCTGGCCGCAGTTCGGCGCCTTTGACCTTGAACCGGTGTCCCAGTTTTCCATTGATGAGGACTGGTCGGCCATGCGGTTTCGCCCCGTGGATGAGATCCGGACAATGAAACGGAAAACTGCTACATCAGACAAAGCCAGAAAACGCATCGAATAGGAGCAATACAGAGATAACATGCAGAAAAAAATTGATTTGACCGAGGGGAATATTTTACAGACACTGACACGGCTGGCGCTGCCCATCATGGGGTCATCCTTTATCCAGATGGCCTATAACCTCTTTGACATGAAATTTGTCGGGAGCATCAGCTACGAGGCCGTCACCGCTGTCGGAACTGCAACTTTTTTTACCATGCTGAGTCAGGGACTCATCATGCTCTGCCGCGTCGGCGCGGAGGTCCATGTGGCTCAGAGTCTGGGCAAAGGCGACGAGAAGGGCGCATCCGTCTATGCGGAGACCGCCGTCAAACTGGCGCTGATCCTGGGGATCTCCTATTCGCTGCTGGGCTTTCTGTTCCGGCAGCAGTTCATTGATTTCTTTCAGATCACCGATCCTGATGTCGTCCGCATGGCCGTCCAGTACATGGAGATCATGGTGATCTCGCTGCCGATCCTGTTCATCAACTTTTTGCTGATCGGGATCTTCAACGCCGGCGGCTATTCAGACGTGCCGTTTTTAGCCAATGCCGCCGGCGTCGTCGTCAAGATCTCCATGAGCTGGTCGCTGATCAACGGCGCCTTCGGCCTGCCGGCACTGGGGGTCCGCGGATCGGCGCTCTCCACGATCCTGGCCCAGGGGACGACGTTCGTTATTTTATTTTTATTCCTCAGGCAGCGCAAGGATGAGTACCTTCAGTTTAAGCTGTTCTCGCCTTTCCGCCGCGAATATGCCGAGCGCATCATCAAGGTGGGCGGACCGGCGGCACTGCAGAGTTTCTTCTTCTCGCTGATCTCGACTTTCATCGGCCGGATCGTGTCCAGTGCCAGCGTCAAGGCGGCTTCTGTCCAGCGGATCGGCGCCCAGATCGAATCGGTCTCCTGGATGACGTCCTCCGGGTTTGCCACAGCCCTTTCGGCGTTCACCGGCCAGAACTACGGCGCAGAGAAATACGACCGCGTCGTGGACGGGTTCAAGAAAGGGACCCTCATCGTCGGCGCCATCGGGATCTTCTCCACGCTGCTGCTCATGCTGCTACCCCGTCAGCTGTTCACCATTTTTATCCGGGAGCCGGAAGACGTCGTCCAGATGGGCATCGCCTACCTGGTGATCCTCGGGATCTCCCAGCTGTTCCAGTCCCTTGAAATTTCAACGGGCGGAGCGTTCAACGGCCTGGGAATGACCCACATTCCCTCCGTCATCAACATCTTTTTCCAGGCATTGCGCATCCCGGCTGCCCTCTATCTCATGAACACCTCACTGGGCATCAACGGGATCTGGTGGGCCATCAGTCTGAGTACCGTCCTCAAGGGCATCGTGGGCGTAACCGTCTTCTACATCATGGTCATCCGGCGGCTGGAGAAGGGACTCCCCATCCGAAAAGAGCGGGCCAAAGTTTAAACCATGGCCTAGCCTGGTGACAACAATCATTCCGTCATCACCGCTCACAATGGCTTTCCCACGGCCCGTCTGTTCACGGATCTGGAGGAGCTGACCATCGGCGACCGGTTTTGGATCACGAGCATCGGCGGCCGTCTGACCTATGAGGTGGATCAGATCCTGACGGTGGAACCCCATGATTTCGATCCGGTTTCAGTGGATCCGGACGGGGATTATGTGACCCTTCTGACCTGCACCCCCAGAAACATCAACTCCCATCGCCTCCTGGTCCGCGGATCAAGGGTCATCGAAGCCCCCGTCACGGAGACTCTCCCGGAGGATGGGCTCCGGGGGCGGGATGCCTGGTCCCTGTCCGGCCGGCGGATCGCGTCGGGGCTTTTGGCGGGCGGTGTGCTGGCCCTCTGGCTCATCCGGAGCCGGCGAAAGCGCAAAAAATGGTCCCGGGTGCCGCTGGCTGATCCCTCCCTCAGAGAGGACTGCCCGTAATACCGGTGAGGGAGAATTGGTCAGGGAGAGCGACTTCTGATCAGATAAATGAAGCGTGCCACAGATGAAAACTGCGGCACGCTTCATTAATGATCCGTCCGGTTACATGCTGATGATCTCATAGCCTTCGGCCAGATACGCTTTCAGGCCGGCATGGCCCATCATGTCATCCAGCATGGGCAAACCGGTTTCCAGATTGCGCTCGTAGACGCCCATGACCTTGGAACAGGCCAGGCAGATCCCTGCGATGAGGGACTGCTCCTTGGCTTTCAGATACAGCGGATTGGCTTCTTCCTCCAGCATGGAGACCAGCTTTACCGAAGCGCCCTCGAATATGATTTTCACTTCGTATCCTGAAGCCGTCAGATCCAGGGCGTTCATCAGAACGTGAAGAAAGCACATTTTTTCACCGGTCATTGCGTAAAACAGAATCTTCTTCATTATTTTCTCCTCCAGATCAATAGATATCGTTACGTATAGTGTACCAAATTTTAATGCCCGTCTGCCTGAAAAGGAGCCATTTTTCGGACCTGGCCTGCAGGAAAACTTTCTGAGCTGAATCAGGTTGGATGAAACGGGATGGATGGGCAGTCAGTGGAATCGTCAATAAAATATCATGGGATCGCTTTGTTACGCCATCCATACACAATCTTTTTGCAAAATGATTGAAATGGAGGAAGGAATCATGTACAATTAGTCATGTTACAGCTTTGGCTTCATAGCTCAGTTGGTAGAGCAGAGGATTGAAAATCCTCGTGTCCTTGGTTCGATTCCGAGTGAAGCCACCAAAAAAAGTCAGTCCCATGGACTGGCTTTTTTGGCGTCCGGATTTTCTGATCCCGTGATCCAATCCAACCCGGGCTGAAGGGCAGGGAATAAATCTGATCCGCGGGCGGACGAAAGCCCCGGGGATGACAGTTCCTATGCCCGCAGGGCCCGAAGGTCGGCCAGCACTTCTTCCGCATGGATTTTGGTATTGGGTTTGGGATAGATCTTCCGGATGATCCCCGAAGGGTCGATGAGAAAAGTGGAGCGCTGGATGCCCATGTAGGTCTTTCCGTACATTTTCTTTTCGACGAAGACGCCGTAATCCTCCAGCATGGTGCCTGCCTCATCAGACAGGAGGACAAAGGGGATGCCGACTTTCTCAATGAATTTATCGTGGCTTTTCAGGGAATCCTTCGATACGCCGAGAATGACGGCGTCCATGGCCTCATAATCCTTATGAGCGGCGGTGAAGCCTTCTGCTTCCGCCGTTCAGCCGGCCGTATTGTCTTTGGGGTAGAAATAAAGGATCACCGTCCTGCCCCGGTAATCGGCCAGCTGATGCTGTTTTCCGTCTGAGCCGGGCAGGGTGAATTCCGGGGCCGTCTGGCCCGCCTGCAAAGTAATCATGGATCGTTCCTCCTGAAAAAATGATGGGTTCTCAGATTGAGTATAACAGGCAATTGTTAACCTTTGAATAACAATGGCCCAGTCATCCGGTGGGATTGGAAAAGGCCGGAGGGTCTATGTTAGAATTAGTAGGTCGATGAATCACCAGAAATAAAATTTGAAGGAGAAAACAATGGAAAACAATAAAGTTTTGGCAACAGTCAACGGCGTCGAGATCACGGAAGAGGTGCTCAACAGCACCATAGAAAAGTTCCCGGCGGATAAAAAGGCATACTTTGAATCAGAATTCGGTAAAAAGCAGCTGCTCGATCAGATGATCAACGTGGAGCTGGTTAATGCCCACGGCACTGAGACCGGCATCGATCAGGACGAATTCTACCGCACCCAGATGGAACAGGCGGAAAAAGACATTCGCTTCAATGCCACCATGAACCGTCTGATGCAGGATGTCACCGTCACAGAAGAAGACATCAAAGCCAAATACGATGAAAATCCCGCTCAGTTCAACGGACCGGAAACCATCGGCGCAAAGCACATCCTGGTTGAATCCCAGGACCAGGCCAATGAGATCAAATCCAAACTGGACAGCAAGGAACTGAGCTTTGAAGAGGCTGCCGCCCAGTATTCCACCTGCCCCTCCAAGGAAGCCGGCGGAGATCTCGGAAACTTCGGAAAAGGCATGATGGTGCCGGAATTTGAAGAAGCCGCCTTCGCCAGCGAAGTGGGCGCCGTCACTGAGCCTGTCAAGACGCAGTTCGGGTACCATATCATCCAGGTCTATGAAAAGAGCAATGCCCAGGTCCAGAGCTTTGACGATGTCAAAGACAGCATCCGCAACAACCTGCTCCAGGAAAAGCAGATGGAGAAGTACAACGGACTCATCACGGATCTGAGAGCCAAATATTTCGGGAAATAATCCAAGCGAGGCACCGGCATCCCCCTGGATCCGGATCAGTCCACCGCAACATACAGAAGGACCTCAGAAACTGCACGGTTTCTGAGGTCCTTCTTTCGGC
>CAYYVR010000050.1:10848-16743 GCA_964475185.1 uncultured Clostridium sp.
ATGAGCTGTTCAAAGAAAGGCAGGCTGTTTTCGATGGTTTTGGTGGCGACGCAGTACGAGATCCGCATATGGGAGGGGATGCCGAAGCCGGTTCCGGGAACGACCAGGACATCATATACCTTTGCCCGCCGGGCGAATTCTTCGGAATCTCCGCTGGGGGCTTTGACAAACGCATAGAAAGCACCGTCGGGTTTGGCCATTTCATAGCCGAATCGGGTGAGATTCTCGTAGAGAAGGTTTCGGTTCTGTTCATAGATGGTCAGGTCCGGTTCCACATCGACACAGCGTTCAATGACCCGCTGGAAGAGGGACGGGGCGCAGACGAATCCCAGGGCCCGGGCGGAACCGAAGACCGCTGCCATGAGCTCTCTGGCGCCTTCGACAGATTTCGGGATCAGGATGTAGCCGATGCGCTCGCCGGGCAGGGACAGGGACTTGGACCAGGAATAATTGATGATGGTGTTCTCATAATAGGCGGCGGTGAGCATCTGCTTCGCATCGCCGTAAACCAGTTCCCGGTAGGGCTCGTCGGAGACCATGTAGATGGGGTGCCCGTATGCCTCGGATTTTCTGCGCAGCAGATCGGCGAGCTTTGTCACGGTTTCATGGGAGTAGACGACGCCGGACGGATTGTTGGGTGTGTTGATGATGAAGGCTTTGGTTTTTTCGGTGATGGCTTGCTCCAGTTTCTTAAAATCGATCTGGAAGGTTGCCATGTCCGGTTCCACGGGAACGAAGACGCCGCCATGGCCTTCGATGAAAAAGCGGTATTCCGGGAAATAGGGCGCCACGGTGACGACTTCGTCGCCGGGCTGGGCGATGAGCGATTTCAACGTGATGTTCAGCGATGCGGAAGCACCGCAGGTGAGGAACACATCATCCCCGTCATAGCTGGTGCCGAAGCGCCGGTTGAGGTTGTCGGCGATGATCGCCCGGGTCTTCAGGGATCCTGAGGAGGGCGTGTAGCTGTGGTAGTCCACCGGGTCCATGGTCTGGACGATCTCGCAGATGGCTTCCTGGACTTCCTTCGGTGCCGGTACATTGGGATTGCCGATGGAGAAATCATAGACATGGTCCGCTCCGACCTGAGCGGCGCGCTGGACCCCGAAATCGAAAATCTCCCGAATCACGGAGCGGCGTGTGCCCATCTCCACCATTTTTTGATTGAACATTGAATCTTCCCCCTTAATATTTCTATAGGTATTTTAACATATCTCAGTCCCGTTGTCGGAATCAGTCTCCTGTCTGGACGTGCATGCCTGTTTACGCGGCGGGATGCTCCGGGGCGGATGCTCCGGGGCTGCGCGAGTCTGCCGGCGGCGGACCCATTACTGAAGCGGCGGTTCCCCTGGATCCAGAAGCGAGGTGAAATCATGAATGAACAGGTCCGCCAGCTGCAGGGCTTCCTCTTCGGTGAGGTGTGTATGGACGTCATTGACGGCCACGACTTTCATCCCGGCGGAACGGGCGCCCTTCATGGCGTGGGGGACATCCTCAAACACCACGATGTCTTCGGGTGAGACCCCGATGGACTGGGCGGCCAGCAGATAGACATCCGGCTGGGATTTTGATTTTGCCTGGGTGTCATCCGTGGTGACCAGGGCATCGAAATAGTGACCGATGGCATTGGCCTCCAGACATACGGTCAGAAGATGGCGGGTATTGGAGGTGGCAATGGCCAGTTTGACTCCTTTGGCTCTGAGCTGGTCCAAAAATGCCCGGGCACCGGGTTTTAAGTGGACATTGCGGGAATACTCTGCCTCGGCGGCGCCGATCCAGAGATCGCGGATCTCATCGACAGATTGTTCCAGGCTGAATTTTTCCTTGAAATACAGAGCAGTTTCGTTAAATGAGTAATGGGCGACATCCTTCATCAGATCCTGGGAGGTGATGCCCAGGTCCAGACTGGTGATGATCTCATGATCGATGCGCGACCAGACCCACATGGAGTCCACCAGGGTCCCGTCGAGGTCGAAAATGACGCCTTTGATTTGATCAAACATAGTTGATTTCTCCGTTGGTTTGTATTTTAACTTAAGCAATGAGTGACAGAGCCGGCATGAACAGGTGAACGATGAGGGCAAAGGAGGTGCCGATGAGGGCGCCTGCAAGGACGTCCGAAGGGTAGTGCACCGCCAGGTAGACCCGTGAAAAGCCGACGCCGAAAGCCAGGATCAGGAACACCAGACGGACCGTGGGGCTGGCCACTAAAAGGCTGGCCGACATGGCCAGGGCGAACGCCGCGGTGGTATGGCCCGAGGGGAACGAATAGGGGTCCACGCCGATCTGGATGGAATGGAGCTTTTTGGACAGGACGAAGGGGCGCTTGCGCCGGAACACGCGTTTCAGGATCTGCACAAAGACCGCCGATGCGGTGAGGGTCACCGCGGCGTGGATGGCAAAGGGCCGAAACACATCCTGGGGCAGAAACACCAGAGCCAGGATGACACCCAGTGCAAAGACATCGGACCCCAGATAGGTCAGGGCGATGTTCAGATAGTCAAAAAATCGGCTGCGCAGTCGGGCATTAATAAAATGGACCACTCGGTAATCCAATTTGAAAATCAAATCCAGCATCTTGTTTCTCCAGTAAATACAGCGTTAGTTCCATGTTAAAATGGAAATACAATACTATTATAACCCAAGGAAGCGGTGGACATGGAAAATAATCAGGACTTCATCCAGGACTTTGATCCGGAACAATCGAATCTTCAACCAAATACAGGGGCCGGATCGGGCCTGACAGCAGATGAAGCTCAGCCGGCCCAGGGACCCTGCAAGGGGATCGGATCACAGGGACAGGGCCCTGACCGGGCTGGAGCCCAGGCTGGAGCCCAGGGTGAGGCCATGGATCGGGCGACCCTGATCGGGGCGGATGAGACCCTCGAAGATCTCGGGCGGGCAGGGCTGATGCTTCTGCAGAAACAGAATGGATTCCGGTTTGGCACCGACGCCGTTTTGCTGGCTCATTTTGCAGGGCTGAAACACCGGGAATCCGTCATGGATCTTTGCACCGGATCCGGCATCATCCCGATCCTTCTGGCCGGCCGTTCAGCATCGCCTGTGATCCGCGGGGTGGAGCTGCAGGCCCGGTATGCGGAAATGGCGCAGCGCAGTGTGTGCTATAACCACCTGGAGGACCGCGTCCGGATCCTCAGGGGAGACGTCCGGGATCTGGCATTCATCCAGCGTCAGGGCAGCTTTGATGTGGTCACCTGCAATCCGCCCTACAAGGAAGCCGGCCGGGGGATCCCCAATCCGTCGGATGAGCTCATGGTGGCCCGCCACGAGATCACGGTGAATCTGGAGGACGTGATCCGCTCCGCCGGCATGCTCCTGCGCGAGGGCGGCAGGCTCTGCATGGTCCATCGCCCGGAGCGCCTCTTTGACATCTACCGCCTCATGGCAAAATACCGTCTGGAACTCAAGCGGATCCGGATGATCGCCCCCAAAGCCGGGAAAGCCCCCAACCTGATCCTGGTGGAAGGCATCAGGGGCCAGAAACCCTATCTCAAATGGGAACCGGAGCTGAGGATCTACAACGCCGACGGAACCTACACCGACGAAATAAAGGAGATCTATACCGATGCAAGACACTAAGCTCATCGTCGTACCGACGCCCATCGGCAATATGGGGGATCTGACCCTGCGGGCAAAGGAAGTGCTGCTGAATGCCGATCTCATTGCCTGCGAAGACACCCGGACCACGGGACGGCTGCTGAAGATGCTGGGGGCCAAAGCCCCCGCCATCAGTTATCACATGCACAATGAGATGACGCGCAGCGGAGATATTCTCGATGCCCTGGCGTCGGGCAAGACCGTGGCCCTGGTGTCGGATGCCGGCATGCCCGGCGTGTCCGATCCCGGTCAGGTGGTCATTGCCGCCGCCATTGAAGCCGGGTTTGAAGTCGATGTGCTGCCCGGCCCCACGGCCTTTGTGACGGTGCTGGTGGGCTCCGGTCTGCCCACGGACCGGTTCACCTTCATCGGATTTCTGGAGAAAAACCGCTCGAAGCGGAAACGGCAGCTGGACGAGATCCGTGACCGCCGGGAAACGCTGATCTTCTACGAGGCGCCCCACCGGCTGCGCGAGTTTCTGGCCATGCTCCTTGATGTGCTGGGGGACCGGCAGGCGGCCCTGGGCCGTGAGATCACCAAGCTCCATCAAGAATACGAACGAGGGATGCTCAGTCAGCTGATCCGGCGCTATGAGGAGAAGGACCCCAGAGGGGAATATGTCATCATCGTGGCGGGCAAATCGGATCAGGCGATCCGGGAGGAACTTCAGGCTGAACTGGCCGCCATCTCCATTGAAGATCAGGTCCGCCGGTATATGGATCAGGGGCTGTCAAAAATGGAAGCCGTCAAGCAGACCGCCAGGGAGCGGGGACTGAAGAAAAATGAAGTGTACATGAAGGTCACTGACATCGATTGATCACAACGATTGATCGGATCCACTAATCAGATGAAAGTTAACTTGAAAAGCAGTATGTATTACCATATAATAGCTTTGTGAGGTGGTCCAACATGGAAAACACGATGAAACGCCGGGAACCGGTGACCCTGGAAGAAATGCCCAAATATGATCTGTTTCTGTCACAGGTCCTTGATTTTCTCAATGAATATTTTCCCGAGGAACGGTTCACCGGCAATATGATCCAAAACTATATCAAAGGCGAAGTCATCACCAAGCCTTTCCACGGAAAAAAACGCGGCTATTCCCGGATGCATCTGATCCAGCTGGTGTTTCTCAGCTACATGCGTCCCGTTCTGACAACGGATGAGATCCGCAGTGTGTTTGCGCTGGCGTTCAATGAGATCAACAAACCGGAAGATGACATCATCACCTGGGAAGAAGCCTACGAGATGTTTCTGGCCATTTACCGGGCTGCCTGCAGCGCCGATGAGCTGCCCATGAACTGGGCGGAAAGCGAGATCGACGGTTATGTGGACGCCCTGGACATCAATAAAGAGAGCCACGGGCAGATCCGTCAGTTCATCAAGGTCCTGATCCTCCTGACCCGTGCCTCCGAGCTCAAACGCAGGGTCCAGACCCTGATCAGTCCAAAGGATCCTGAATAGATATCAAAAAGGGAAGTTGCTGCCTGCGATTTCCCTTTTTCGCGCCTATTGATCAGTGGGAGGTGGTTTTTATGGACGAATTGTTCAACCTGGTGGGCAATCTGGGCTTTCCCATTGCAGTGACGCTGTATCTGTTGATCCGGATCGAAAGCAGGCTGGAAATGCTGACCCAGAGCATCAATCAGCTGTCCCGAACGCTGGTCGGAGAAAAAACCAGTTAGTGTCCCGGGACCGGAGCAGTCTGACTGCTCCTTTTTTGCGCCCCGGATCGGGAACGAATGGTATGAGGGATCCTGCACCGGGCCAAACCGCGAGAAATAGCCTCAGTGATTTTCCGATCGGACCCGGATCGGACGCAGATCGACCCCGGTTCGCAGCCGGGGAATCACCGGATCCTGCGCGAACAGGATCTCAACCATGATCCGGGGGAGATCGGATCATGAGCCCTGATCCCTGCAGCGGGCAGTCAAAAAGAAAGTGGCAGGCGGGATTCACCCCAAAGGGCAGAAGTGAACATTTTTCAAAGTTTATCATCCATGGTTTCGCATATAAAAAATAGATACAAAATCGATAACGATCTGAACATAAATTGAGGATTAAGCCGGAACAGCTCTGATCAAAAGCGTGAGCCGGTCAAACGGCTGAATGGAGGTTATCGCCGTGAAGATGAACTATAAAGGATCGATCCTGGCATCAGTGATGGTTCTCTCATTGCTGTCAGCATGCAGCACACCATCGGGACAGACCAGTACCAGTGCAGCACTCAATCCGGACGATCCCATCGTCATTGGGTCCTTTGTGGACACAGAGGGC
>CAYYVR010000051.1:0-7578 GCA_964475185.1 uncultured Clostridium sp.
CAGCTGAAAGTGGCTTGAACACTATGTTCCGGGCCCATTCAGCAGTCTCTAATTAGAACTTGCTTAAATAATGAATTGAACAAGCTTTTCCCGCTGAATGACTGTTTTTTCGTACTTCCCGATAAAGATCCAACTGCACGGATCAGCTTTTAAACAAAAAAATGACCAGTTCTCCGCCGGAATATCCCTGGCAGTGCCCTGATCACTAAACGGTGAACCCTGCGCACAACGAAATAAATCGTCACTTGCTGTGCATGGTCTCAACTATGTACGAATCTATTGACGGGAAATCTTCAATCCCAGGAGGATCCCTGAAATCAAGCCTAGGGGAGCAAGGATCATCAATCCCAGAACGCCGGCAGCCTCATACCCGCGGTTACCGGCGAATTCGAACGTCGTGAAAAAATTCCCGCCGAGGAAACTTCCGATCCAAAGGCCGGCAGCTGCCCCCAGCAGCATCAGCAGGATCCCGCCTGCGACGGAAAAAAGAATTTTACGAATCATCTTGAATACCCCTCGAAGACCACGCCGTTATTTTCTGACTTTCTTTTCCATAACCGAAGAATGCACCTGATAGGGGTTATCCTCTGCAAGCAGCAGCAGGAGCAAGGTCCAGGCCGGTACGTAAGTTCCCCAGATCATGTTTTCTTTCCATAGCATGAACGGGGCAAATGCAGGATCGTAAATCGAATAGGCGACAAACAAATCGCTGAAGAACATCAGGGAACCGGCCAGGGCAATGAACCAGGCGGCTTTTCGTGTGAAATAGCCGCTAAACAGGGTGGAGACAGTGACCATTCCGGTGATACTCAGGATCACCCCGATGCCGATGCCGGCAGGATACATCATGCCAGCGGCGAATTGCCTGAGATTCAGGATCAGCAGCAGAAAGATCAGACCGAAGGGCACGAAGGCCGCCAGTGCTTTCACACTCCATTTGATCGTCCGGATAAATGTCAGGATCAAAAACAGGTAGGCGATGATAAACCCCAGCATGCCGTACAGTGTCCGATTGGGCATATCCCTGGCAAACAGCTTGAGGAAGATAAAGAAAAAATCCGAAACCAGAGTGAACAGAAATGCAGTCCGAAGCAGCCGCTTTTCCCGAAGTTTGGTTTTCAGCATAAACGCGGCAGCCACCATGGTCAGACGTGTTGTGAAGGTGAGGATCAGACTGGGCGGGCCACCTTGATAGACCGCATGGATGAGAAGAACCGAGAGTGTCGCCGCGCCGTATCCGACCGCCAGTTTTTTCTGTGTCTCATTGAGCCAGTTCAATCGATTGCCATAACCAACCATCCATTGTTTCTGAATACTGTTCATTCTTGTCACCCCGTTTTGAATGATCACCGGGAAGCGGCTGACCCGGTCTCTTAAAATCTCTGAAAAACGCAGTCTCTTATAGCAGGAGGCGTAAGACCCGCTTCCTCTTTAGTGTAATTTTACATCTTTTGATCAGTCACATCAACTCCCTGCACCATAAACAGTACAGATATTATGTGCTTTGGCCACCCTGTTGGGCCATTTATTTTATAATTCAAGGAGATAGCACTGTAAATAACCGAACATGAATCAATGAAATGAATGGAGTTTTCTATGTACAAAATTATGACACCGGGACCGACGCAGGTCCGTGCCAATGTGCTGGCCGCCCGTGCCCGGGAAAGAACCAATCCGGATCTGGACTCAGAATTTTATGATTTCTACCGTGAAACCTGTCAGCTCATCAGTTCTCTGCTCCATACCCGCCATGAATCCCTGATCCTTGGCGGAGAGGGGATCCTTGGTTTGGAGGCTGCCTGCGCCTCACTGACTGAACCGGGGGATCGCGTACTGGTCATTGACAATGGCGTGTTCGGCAAAGGTTTTGCTGATTTCGTCAGCCTTTACGGCGGAGAACCAATCCTTTTGACCACCGACTACCGCAGTCCGGTGGACCCCGAAGCGTTAAGAACTTTTCTGAAAAAGGATCATAATTTCAAGTACGCCACCCTGGTCCATTGTGACACGCCCAGCGGCGTACTCAATGACCTTGGCAAACTTTGTCCCATCCTGAAGGAATTCGGACTCCTTACCGTTGTGGATTCCGTCTCTGCCTCCTTCGGAGAGGCGGTCCGGATCGATGAATCCGGCATCGATATCCTCTGCGGAGGATCCCAGAAAGTCGTGTCCGCCCCGCCCGGTCTGACCTTTGTCACGCTGAGTCCCGATGCTCTGGCAGCGATGAATGACCGAAGGACCCCCATTGCATCCTTCTATGCCAATCTGCAGCTGTTTGGCGACTATTATGAAAAGCAGTGGTTCCCCTACACCATGCCGATCCATGATATCTATGGATTGAGGCAGGCGCTGGAAAACATCCAGAACGATCCCCAGATCCTGGAACGCCACCGGCTCATCGCTGAAGCCACGAGAACGGCCATCGTATCTGCCGGGCTGGATCTGTTTCTGACCAGCGGACATTCCAATACCGTCACCGTCGTTACGGTCCCGGAAGAAACAACGGTGTCAGCCATCCTGGATCGAATGAAACACCATCACGGCATCATGATCGCCGGATCCTTTGATTTCCTCGATGGTCAGGTCCTGCGGATCGGACACATGGGAGAAAATGCCAATCGGCAGGATATGACTGAGACATTGGAAGCACTGGAGGAGACCCTCTCCACCCTCGGCGTCCCGCTGAAGACTTCCATCACTGAAGTATTTCATCGATCCCTGGCCTCATCGGAATTGGACTTCTAAACGTTCAAAAATATTTTCACAGCAGGGCAAAAAAATGGCCGTCACGATGGTGACCGCCATTTTTTTCCTATTTATGAAGAGTTGAAGGGTCCGGCCTATAAAATCAGAGGGCTGCGCCGATGGCAGCTTTCAGTGTTTCTTCCACTTCCGTCGCGACACCGGCCAACTCTTCATCACCCATGAGCTCAACCAGGGTCTGCGGTTTCAGCATGCCGATGAGGACTTGTCCGTCTTTTTCATAGACAGCCATCTTACAGGGGAGCATGTAGCCGGCTTCCAGTCTCTGGTCCAGTACTGTTTTGGCTTTGGCCGGATTGCAGACTTCAAGGATCACAAAGTTTTTATCAAAATCCTGGCCCCTTTCCTGAAGTTTATCCTTGAAACTCATTTCCCAGAGCACGCCGAATTCTCTTTCTTTCAGGGCTTTCTTCAGTTGTTCCACGGCACCTTCAAAATCTCTGGCCGTTGGTTTTTCGTAAATTATCTCCATCACAGTCTCCTTTAAGTTTTATCTTGAGTTTCCATTCGTTGCACGGTCTGCTCATTGATCGTTACGTGGTTTGTTCTCTGGTCAGTTCTTTGCTCTGTTGTTTGCTTTGTTCTCTGCCTGCCTTGCTCAGGGGATCCATGTCGGTATTCCGTCAACCATTTTTTTCAGGGATCAGCGGTGGCTGCCTGCAGCTGTTATGTGTCTGCTTCTTCGCTGACGGACGCTCTGACGATGCCTGCAGCCGCTTTGGCCGGATCTTCACCGGGATAGTCGATGAGGATGGCCCGCAACCCAAACAGATCCAGGACTTTCTCATCCATGTCACCCAGCGCAAATTCACTGATGACCTCCACTCCCTGCTCTTTCAGGTGCCTGGCCGCCTCTTCAATGCCATTGACTTTGAAATGGAAACTCCGCAAATGGATCGGGCGGCCCGGGACTTCCAGAAGCTCGATCCCCTGATTGCTGATGGCCAGATTCACTTCGCTTCCATCGGGCATTTGGTTTCTTCCGCTGAATTCAAAGGTCAGTCCCAGCAGTTTTCCAAAAGTTTCTTTGGCTTCTTCCAAATCCGGCACACCAAGACATAAACGATCCAAACGTTCGACTTTCATGCTTACACACGCTCCCCTATTTTTGCTTTTACTAAATTATATCAGAGGATTCCGTTCTTCAAGAAGCGTCCCCGGTTATTTACCGATTGTTACAATTTGATTCATTGCTGCCTCTGATCCTGTCATAAGCCTTCAGGCCCGCCACAGGCAAGCAAAAATGATGAACAGGCGCCTGTAAAGGCCATGAATAAGGCTTAGGAGAAAATCAAGGAGAAGGCCCAGCAGAAAACAGGGAGAAGGCCCAGCAGAAAACAGGGAGAAGGCCCAACAGAAAACAGGGAGAAGGCCCAACAGAAAACCAGGGAGAAGGCTCAGCAGAAAAATCAGGGAGAAGGCCAAATAACGAGAAGAAAAATAAGTCCCGGCTGCGCCGGCAGCCGGGAAAATTCTAGTTCAGATTAAATGCAGGGGCCTCATCCGAGGGGATCCCGTTTTTGAGGCGTTCGGCCAGTTCTTTGACTTTTTCGTCGATGATTGAAATGACTTTGTGAAATTCCTCATCGCTCTTTCCGGATGGGTCATCGAGTCCCCAGTCTTCGCGCATCTTACTGGGCAGCCAGGGGCATTCAACGTTGCAGCCCATGGTGATGACCACGTCCACGGGGGGAATGTCGTCAATGAGTTTAGACGTCTGGGCGGCTTCCATATCGATGTTGTAGCGCTCTTTCATGATGCGGACCGCATCCTGGTTGATCCGGGGTTTGGTTTCCGTGCCGGCGGAGTAGCTTTCAAAGACCTCCGATCCATAGACTTTGCCCAGTGCTTCGGCAATCTGGCTGCGGCAGGAATTATGGACACAGATGAAGGCAACTTTGAGTTTTTCAGAGGCCGGGTTGTTCGCCTCGTGTGATGTCTTATTGTTCATGGATCAGTTCTCCTTTGCTGTTTCGATTGGGAAACCAGTGTTTTGTATTATTGGCGATCTTTACCAGCAGCAGCATCACCGGAACTTCTGTCAGAACCCCGACTACGGTTGCCAGAGCCGCCGGGCTGTCCGTCCCGAAGAGTGCAATGGCCACAGCCACAGCCAGCTCAAAGAAGTTCGAGGCCCCGATCATGCCGGCCGGTGCTGCAATGTCATGGGGCAGTTTGAAGGCCCGGCTGGTCAGATAGGCGATGAAAAAGATCAGGAAGGTCTGGATCGTCAGGGGAATGGCGATGAGCAGGATGTGCAGCGGGTTCTTAACGATGACTTCTCCCTGGAAGGAGAAAATGATGATCAGCGTCAGCAGCAGCCCGATGGTGGTTATATTGCTGAACTTGGGAATAAAGGATTTTTCGAAGTATTCCTGGCCCCGGTTTTTCACCACGAAATGCCGGGTCAGGGCGCCCGCCGTCAGCGGGATCACGACGAAGAGGACCACGGAAAGGATCAGCGTATCCCATGGGATCGGAACACCGCCGACTCCCAGGAGAAAAGCCACGATGGGCGTGAATGCCACCAGAATGATCAGATCATTGGTCGCCACCTGGACAACGGTATAGGCCGGATTGCCCCTGGTCAGGTGACTCCAGACGAATACCATGGCCGTACAGGGCGCCGCGCCCAGAAGAATGGCCCCGGCCAGATAGTTCTTTGCCAGATCTGCCGGAATGAACGCCTTGAAGATGACGTTGAAAAACAGCCAGGCGATCCCGAACATGGTAAAGGGTTTGATGAGCCAGTTGGTGGCCCAGGTGATATAGAGCCCCTTGGGGTTCTTGCCCACATTTTTGACACTCCTGAAATCGACCTTGAGCATCATCGGATAGATCATCAGCCAGATCAGAATGGCGATGGGCATGGAGACCTTGGCGTATTCAAAGCGTCCCAGCAGCTGCGGGATCGCCGGGATGAACTGTCCGATGAGGATCCCGATGATCATGCAGAGGATGACCCAGACGGTGAGATACCGTTCAAAAAAACTAATACCGGTATTTTTTTCTTTGCTCATATGTTATGATGACCTCTTTCTTTCCAGACTTGTGTAGTATTTCTCAAGATTATCGGGCAGGACATAGTCTTGCCCGGCAGCCTCCTTCACCGGCTCCCGATAGACCCCTTTCAGGATCGCATTGATGATCATGGCTTTGGGCGGCTCACTGTATTCAACGCCCTCATGGACAAAGACCCGGCAATCCACGGAATCCCCGCAAAGATCTCCGCAGTCTGTACAGTTTGATTCCCGTACATCCATGGCGATGTCATGGCCATTGACACGAATCGTGGGAGAGCTTACAAAGCGATGGCGGACGGCCAGTTCCCTGGTATCGACATTGATCTTGTCCAGCTTCACTTCGTAACCGGCCCCGTGGAGGACCGCAGACACATCCCGGAGGGCTTCCTCCAGATTGGATTCGGTGCCCTGACAGCGCTCGCACTGAGTCAGATCCAGATAAAGAAACTCGATGTGAAGTTCCTGTTTCACCATTTCACCACAGCAGCCGCTGCCGCCTGAGCAGCAGGATGATGCTTGTTTCGTCTTATTCTCATTCTGATTTTGGTTTTTCTTTTCCATTTTCTATCTCCCCGAATCCAAAGTTTTTTGTCCTGTATGTTTTTTTTACTCAAACCCTTCTGCTTTAAGATGGACAGCAGGTATTTTTTCCGGACAGTCTGGTTTTACAGATGCAGTCTTCCTTATCGTTGGTAATGATCTTCAAAAACTCGAGCAGCTCATCTGCTTTCTGGCGATTCAGCGTATAGCGCATCCAGGAGCCATCCCGATTGGCACTGACCAGACCGCTTTCAGTGAGGATCCGCATGTGATAGCTCAGGGTCGACTGGGAGATGCTGAATTCCTCCAGAATATCACAGGCGCACATGGTGCCGCAGGAGAGCATGTCGATGATCTTCAGCCTTGTTTCATCAGCCAGGGCTTTGAAAATGGGTACATATTCCGCCGTTGTATAGTCCATTTTTACCTCTTTCACCTTTTCTTCTATGGTGTGCCGCAACTTCTTGACATGAATGGATATCGATAACTTTCGATATCACACTCACAGTGTAGCAAACAGATCGATGTTTATCAATATCTAGGCTTCATTTCGGACTGTTAAATCCATATTAAGGCCCTGGCGACCCCCACCGTCAGATGGGTGGTGCCATATCACACTCCCCTGGGGCAGAAAACAGGCCACCGGGCTTTTCTCGCACGGTGACCTGTTCTTCAGACTTTGAGTTTGCCCCGGAATCCCCGGGCAGCATAATATGATTCGGCGCCGTTGTGATAAATGAACACCGTGGCATACCGGCAGTCCCCGAACAGAGCACCGCCAAGCTCTCTGATTTTCTCCGGTGTCTTTAACCAGCTAGACGTCGCAAGATCCACCGGGGTCAGCGACTGAAGCATCCGATAATCGTCTTCATCCAGCAGGGTGATGCCCATGTCAGCTGCCATACCCGCTGCACTGTGGACCGGCTTGTTCTTTTTCCTCGATTCGAGGGCTTTCTGGTCAAAGCAGAGGCTGCGTCGTCCTGCCGGACTCTCCTTCGAACAATCGAAAAATAAAGCCTGGCCGCTGGCTGCATCCCAGCCGACGACGTCGGGCTCTCCCCCGGTGGCTTCCATCTGCGCCAGGGACCAGATGGCTTCTTCATGATCTGTGAGCCGGTCTTCCACCTGGTTCCAGGTGATCCCCTGGTGTCGCTGCGGATTGGCTTCGAACCGTTCCCGAAGCATTTTCAACAGGTTTTCTTTATGCGCCGCCGCTACCTTTTTCTGATCTGATTTCATTGGTTCACTCCTT
>CAYYVR010000051.1:7678-16173 GCA_964475185.1 uncultured Clostridium sp.
TGACAATCCAAAATGGCCTTTTTGGCGGCCCCCATTTTCACCCTTCCTTCCGCCCAGGCTCGTGAGAGCTCCAGACACTGGCGCGGCCGGCGTTCCTCCAACTCCATGGATTCCAGCTGGAGCAAAGTGCTCTGTGCACAGTCCAGAGCCCACAGGACGATGACCTGATGGTTGTTTGACCGGATGGCTGCCAACAGTGGCTGCAGGCTTACGCTCTCCCGCGAAAAGAGGATTTTGTTTTTTTTTCTGATTTTTTCTTCCACATCCATAACCATTGACTTTCTCCTCCTTCGACTTGCATCAGACTTCGGCGCTGTTCTCATATCATATTGATTGTACTCCTCTCTGCTGACCCTCTGACCGTCTTCACAGACAATTCGGCTTGGATTTGCAGAATGTTCAGAGAACACTTCGAAAGCTGGCGATTGAATATCATACGGGATTAATGCATTTACATTGAATCATTGGATTTTCACTGAAAATCAGTTGAATTTGACGTATTGTTCTCCATTGTAGTCAGAAATATGATTTTGATTGGATATCAAAATCTTTCTTGAATAATCGGTAAATGAAGACGAATTGTAAACGTATTTAAAGTCAATTGTCAACTTTGCACCGTTTTTGCACCTCTGTTAATCGTTTCTCATCAGTAGTTCGGATTAAAAATCATGTTGTGGGGTAGTTGACACTTCATTTAATAAAATGTTAATATCCTTTCAACGCCACCGCACCAAGTGGCTGTATAAAAAGGCAATGACGAAAAGGAACTTCACAAAACGATCATCCACAGAGATCCGGATCCGCTGAAAACCGGAGATGACTGGTGAACTTCGATCATTTCTGAGCTGCATGGCTGAACATAAAAAATTAAGCCATGACGTATGCCCCCGTTAACGGGCAGGGTTTTAGCGAACCTGAAAAGGCTGAACAGGACCGTTCAGCAAAGTAGAGTGGTACCGTGCAAAAGCACCTCTATCCGGAAGGCCGGGTGGGGGGTTTTTTTATACAAAAAAGCAATCATAAAAATACTGGGAGGTAATCTAATGAAAAAAGGACTCAAAACTCTTGCCGCCGGCATCATGTCAGCGCTCACTCTGGCAGGGTGCTCACAGGGAGCAACACCGGCCGCCGCCACAACCGTTAAACTGGGACTCAACTATGAACTCTCCGGTGATGTTTCGACCTACGGGACCGGATTGGTCCAGGGCATCGAAATGGCCGTCAAGGAAATCAATGCCGCCGGCGGTGTCCTTGACAAACAGATCGAACTGATCAAAGCCGACAACAAGTCCATGACCGACGAAGCCGCCAACGTATCATCCAGACTGGCTACACGGGATAAAGTCGTTGCCATCTTAGGCCCCGCCACTTCCGGAAATACCAAAGCTGCCCTGCCCCCGGCGCAGGAAAACAAAGTTCCGCTGATCTCCGCATCGGCGACCGCAGATGATGTTACCCTGGACTCCGACGGCAAGGTTCGTGAGTACGTCTTCAAGACCTGCTTCAGTGATTCCTTCCAGGGGGTCACCATGGCAAACTTCGCCAAGAATGAACTCAGTTTCAGCAACGCCGCCATTTTAAGAGACAACACCTCAGACTACGCCAAAGGACTGGCCGAAAACTTCTCCGCCACCTTCACCGCAGCCGGCGGGACCATCGTTGCCGAAGAAGCCTACCAGGCAAAAGACACCGATTTCAAAACGCTGTTGACCACCATCAAAGCAGCCAATCCGGAAGTCCTTTTCGTCCCCGGATACTATGAAGAAGTCGGCCTCATCATCAAACAGGCCAGAGAACTCGGTCTGGATGTTCCGGTCCTGGGCGCAGACGGGTTCGACTCACCGAAACTGCTTGAGATCGCCGGTGCCGAAGCCCTTGAAAATGTCTACTATTCAAACCACTACTCTTCCAGCGATACGACCCCGGAAGTCGTGGCCTTCAAAGAAGCCTTCAACAAAGAATACGGCAAAGATCCCGACGCCTTCAACGCACTGGGCTATGACATGGCTTACATGGTCGTTGACGCCATCAAGCGTGCCGGCGAAGCAGATCCGGTCAAACTCAAAGATGCCCTTGCCGCCACCAAAGACTTCAAAGGCATCACCGGTACACTGACCATGGATGAATTCCATAACCCCATCAAGGCAGTGACCATCCTGAAAGTTGAAAATGGCGTACCGACCTACTTCATGAAGCAAGAACCCTAAGATTTTAATCGGACCGATGGGCGGCTGTTTTTTCACAAAGACAGCCATTCATCTATTTTAAGGAGGTCAACCAATTTGGAACAAATAGTGCAGCAGCTGATCAACGGAATCTCACTGGGCAGCATCTATGCCCTCATCGCCCTGGGCTATACCATGGTCTACGGCATCATCAACCTGATCAACTTTGCCCACGGTGAAGTTCTGATGGTGGGTGCCTACATCGGATTTGCCCTCACCGGCATGTTCGGTTTTTCCTTTTTCCCTGCCCTGGTCATCTCCATGGTGGCCTGCGGCCTCCTCGGTGTCGTCATCGAAAAAGTGGCCTACAAGCCGCTTCGGGGCGGATCCCGGATCTCAGCACTGATCACTGCCATCGCAGTATCTTTGTTTCTCCAGTACGGCATGATGTATTTTGTCGGTCCCGAGTCCCGGACGTATCAGAACGTTCTTCCGGCCACTCAGCTGAAGGTCTTTGCCACCGGCGCCGTCATCGACATCAAAAGTGTCTATATCATCGGCATCACCGTACTGCTCATGCTGATCCTCACCTACGTCACCAACCGGACCAAAGTTGGCAAGGCCATGCGCGCCCTGTCTCAGGACAAGGATGCGGCTGAACTGATGGGGATCAATGTCAGTCAGACCATTTCCTACACTTTTTTCATCGGTTCGGCCCTGGCCGGTGCAGCCGGTGTCCTCATCGGCGTCTACTACAGCACCCTGAACCCGCTGATGGGTGCCACCCCCGGCCTCAAAGCCTTTGTCTCCGCCGTCATCGGCGGGATCGGCATCATCCCCGGCGCAGTGTTCGGCGGTTTCTTCCTCGGTCTGGTTGAAACGGTGGTCAGCGCCTCCGGTTATTCCCTGTTCAAGGATGCCGTGGCGTTCCTGATCCTGATCCTCGTGCTGCTGATCAAACCGACGGGCCTCCTGGGCTTCAATCTCAGTGAAAAGGTATAGGTGATCCCATGAAACAAATGCTCCACAAAGATAATTACATCAAAGCCGGTGCAGTCGCATTCCTGTACGCGGCCGGTCTGGTCCTGATGAATGCCGGGATCATCGATTCCTATATTTTCCTGAACATCGTCACCATCGGGATCAACATCATCCTGGCCGTGAGCCTGAATCTCATCACCGGCTTCACGGGTCAGTTTTCTCTGGGTCACGCGGCGTTCATGGCCATCGGTGCCTACGCTTCAGGGATCATCACCGCCAAACTGGATCTCCCGTTCATCGTGGGGATCATCGGCGCCGCTTTCTTTGCCGCCCTGGCCGGCGTTCTCATCGGTGCCCCGACGCTGCGCCTGAAAGGCGATTATCTGGCCATCGCCACCCTGGGCTTCGGCGAGATCGTCCGCATCATCGGACTGAACTGGGAGTACGGCGGCGGGGCCATGGGCCTCAACGACATCCCCCGCTATACGACCTGGACCTGGCTCTTCGGACTGGTGGTCCTGACCATCGTCGTGATCTCGAACTTCATCCACTCCTATAACGGCCGCGCCGTAATTTCCATCAAGGAAGATGAGATCGCCTCCGCCTCCATGGGGGTCAACACCAGCTATTACAAAGTCCTGGTCTTCTCCCTGGGCGCGCTCTTTGCCGGTGTGGCCGGTGCCCTTTATGCCAACTACTTCTACTTTATCAAGCCGTCTTCCTTTGGTTTCATGAAATCCGTAGACATTCTCGTCTTCGTCGTCATGGGAGGGCTTGGCAGCATCCGCGGTTCCGTCATCAGCGCCATTGCGCTGACACTGGTGTCCCTGTCTCTTCAGGGCATCCCGGAACTGCGCATGGTCCTTTATGCCGTCATTCTCTTCATCATGATGGTTTACAAGCCCCAGCGGCTCTTCGGCCGGCTCAAATCTCTCATCCGCAAGGAGGCCTAACCCATGGAAATACTGCACGTAAAGGAACTCTCGAAGTTCTTCGGCGGCGTCAAGGCCGTCCAGGATATCAACCTCACTGTGGAGGAGCATGAGATCACCGGGATCATCGGCCCCAACGGAGCGGGCAAGACCACGTTCTTCAACCTGCTCACAGGGATCTATTCCCCTTCTGCGGGGGAGATCACCTACCATCTGGAAAACAAAGTCCATGCCAGACAGCTGAAACCGCAGAAAATGGCGCAGTTCGGCGTGGCCCGTACGTTCCAGAACATCCGCCTGTTCAAGGATATGACAGTCTTCGACAACGTCCTCATCGGCTATCACTCCAATATGAGCTACGGGGTCCTGCCATCCATCCTTCGTCTGCCCTCCTTTTTCCGGGGCGAGGCCGCGGCTGCTGAAAAGGTCAATGAACTTTTAAAGATCTTCAATCTTTTTGATAAGAAAGACGAAAAGGCCAACAACCTGTCCTATGGCGACCAGCGCAAAGTCGAGATCGCCCGGGCCCTGGCGTCAGACCCCAAAGTACTGCTTTTAGACGAGCCGGCAGCGGGCATGAATCCCTATGAAACCAACGAACTGACCAAACTGATCCGCTGGATCAAAGAGTACTTCAAGCTGACCATCGTCCTCATCGAACATGATATGTCACTGGTCATGAAACTCTGCGACAAAATCTATGTCTTTGACTACGGCTATCTCATCGCCCAGGGGACCCCGGAAGAAGTCCAGGGAGACGAGAAAGTCATCAAAGCGTACCTTGGAGGTGACTACGTTGCTCAAGCTAAATAATCTCAATGTCCATTACGGCGCCATCCATGCGCTGAAGGGCATCAATCTGGAGATCCGCCAGGGCGAGATCGTCTCCCTGATCGGCGCCAACGGCTCCGGCAAAACCACCACGCTTCGGACGATTTCGGGCCTCGAGCGCAAAAGCGATGGCGAGATCATCTACGAAGGCAAAGACATTTCCAAAGCCATGGCCAATGAGATCGTCAAGTCCGGCATTTCCCATGTACCGGAAGGACGCCGGGTGTTTCCCCGGATGAGCGTCTATGAAAATCTGGAGATCGGTGCCATCACCCGCAAGGATAAGGAGAATGTCGAAAAGGACTTCCAGCGCTCCTTTGAACTCTTCCCTCGCCTTCTGGAGCGCAAGCATCAGATGGCCGGGACCCTCTCCGGCGGTGAACAGCAGATGCTGGCCATTGCCAGAGGTCTGCTCTCCCGCCCGAAGCTCCTGCTGCTGGATGAACCCTCCATGGGTCTTGCCCCCCTCATCGTGGAGGAAATCTTCCGCATCATCCGCGACATCAATCAGACAGGTACCACCATCCTATTGGTGGAGCAGAACGCCAACCTGGCTCTGAAGAATTCCACCCGCGGCTACATCCTCAAGAACGGCTACATCGATCTGGAAGGCTCCGCTGAAGAACTCTTCAACAACGAAGATGTCAAGAAAGCCTATCTGGGCGGTTAGCTAAGCACCCCGTCCATTGAATCAGTCAAAGAAACGCCTGGATCCCACGACGGGATCCCAGGCGTTTTATTGATGAAAAGAAATTTTTACCGGTATAAGCCGCAGGGAAGCCTGTCATTTCAATCCAAAGGTCCACCCGGCCCGGTTTATGGGTCAATCTTGCGACCTGAACGCCTGCAGTTGGAGATTGACATGCGGGTCTATAAGGGACAGACTTTGATCAGAGGTCGATTGTTCTTAGACCGATGGAGGTGAACCCCTTGTATTCAATGACTGAGAGTGAAGAAAAATTAGCGGAGCTCATCTGGACTCATGAACCGCTGGGGTCGGGAGATCTGGTCCGGCTCTGCGGGGACTCCCTGAACTGGAAAAAATCCACCACTTACACAGTTCTGAAAAAGCTCTGCGATCAGGGCCTGTTTCAGAATAAGCAAGCCGTGGTGACCTCCCTTGTGGACCGTCAGGGCTATCACGCTTCCCAGAGTGTGGACTTTGTCGAAGACCGCTTTGGCGGATCACTGCCGAGATTCCTGACTGCCTTTATCAGCGGGAAAAAACTATCCCGAGCCCAGGCAGAAAAGCTGAAACGGCTCATCGATGCCCATCGGGAGGAAGAGAAATGACGGAGCTTTTTCTGCAGATCCTGGAGCAGACGGTTGCCGGAAGCTACGTGATCCTCATCGTCATCGCACTGCGGATGCTCCTGAATAAAATGCCCCGACGGCCCATGCTGCTGCTCTGGGCCGCGGCTGCTCTGAGGCTGATGGTGCCCTTTTCACTGCCCGGCCCCCTCAGCCTGTTCCCGCCGGGTACAGATCGCAGGTTTATTCCCGGGGATATCCTGTTCCAATTACAGCCGGCGATCAAAAGCGGGCTTCCAGCTTTTGACCAGACGGTGAACGCCCTGCTTCCGGCTGCCAAGCCCATTGCCAGTGTTAATCAGCTGCAGATCCAGGTCCTGCTGGGAACGGGGATCTGGATCACGGGCATGGCAGTCATTCTGCTTTGGAATCTGCTGTCGGCGCATCGGCTGAAACGCCGGCTGGCCGGGGCAACCCAGCGCGAAGCGGGTATATTTGAGGCGGACGGCCTGCCCACGGCCTTCGTGCTGGGGATCCTCCGTCCCCGGATCTACCTGCCGAAAGGACTGGATCCACAGGAGCGGCAGCACATCCTGCTCCATGAGCACACGCACATTGCCCGGAGCGATCACATCCTGAAGCCCCTGACCTTTCTGATCCCCGTCATCCACTGGTTCAATCCATTGGTCTGGATCGGATACCGCCTGATGGGCCAGGACCTGGAGATGGCCTGTGACGAAGCTGTGCTGAAGGAATATGGCGATCCCCTCAGAACAGGCTATGCGGCATCCCTTCTGACAATGGCATCGGATCAGCGCCCGTTTCCCAATACCCCTCTGGCTTTCAGCGAAGGCGATACGGCCAGGCGGATCCGGCGGATCCTTTCTTATCGCCGGCCGGCTCTGTGGGTCTCAATCCTCGCCCTGGTGCTTACGGCCGGCTGTTCACTGAGCCTGGTGACAGATCCGGCACCGGAAACCGGTCCGGGCAGCTCACAGCCGTCTGTCACCGCACCGGCCAGTTCCAGCTCGGCTGATACGACACCCCTTATCACTATACCGGCGGCCCGGGGGAAACTGCTGGAGGCGAAACCGGCTGACCTCCAGGCCGGCCTGGCAAGAGGAATCGGCTCTGACGCTCCGGATCTGGTGTACGCTTCCGATGACATGATCATGATCAATGCCGGTTTCGGCCTCCTGATCTATGATCTGGAACAAGAAGCCGTGATCGCCAGTCTCGATCTGCCATCCATCGGCTGCGACTACTTCCAGGGCGATGCTGCCTGCGAGATCCTGGTGAGCCGGGATGGCTCTCTGATCCAGCTGCATCCGGCTTCCAGTGATACCATGTTCCGGTTCGATCTGAAGGATCTGACGCTGTACGGCGAGATCCCATACCTTAAGATGGAAGACCACTTCAAAACTCAGCTCATCTTTGATGTTCCTGAAACGATCCCGTCCACAGAATGGACGAGCATCCGGTCCGTCCGCTTTGAGGACGGCACGTATGGTTATTTAAAGGTGCCTGACGGCAAACTCGATCAGATCGTCTACGTCCGAGGCGCCAAAGTCCAGCGGCTGTTCCCCTGATCGTACTGAGCTCAGGAAACCGTCCTTTGCAGACCGATCCAATCCAAATAAACAGATGCCGTCTCATCGTGAGGCGGCATCTGTTCGTATATCAGGATGGCAGATCGGGGCGGTTTCGATGTCATTTGCAGTTTGCAGGCCCTGCCCGTTATTAATTCTTCCTGGATCATCTGGTGATGACCAGGCACCGGGGCCGCTCAAAACCATTGGAATGGTCCAGAAAGCTGAGATCATCCACTGTCAGATCAGACAGACCTGTTGAAGAAATTTCTGCTGGTGCCGGCGCATCAAGCCAGATGTGCCAGATTTCGATCTCCCCGACATCGTTCAGAGACCTTTGGATCCATTCAATGAGCTGATGGGCCCGTTCCTCCGAATATTGCCAGCCCAGGCTGGCAGTATGATCCTTTTGCGTGTAGTCAGCCGCTTCTTCGGGCATGTCAGGATCAGGACGGATCTCGATCTCGCCAAGATGTTCTTCGGAATCACAGATCATAATGACTTTCTCATCCACATCGATGTCCGGATTCCCGGTCAGAAAATCCGGTAGATCCATCCCCTGTTCCCGAGCTTCCCGGATGGATAGATGGCTGATATATGGATTCAGGACCTCTGGAACAGGCCTGTCACTGGCGATGAATTGAAATGAACTCATAAAATTCCCCTTTAATGTTCAGATTGATGTTCAGATTGACGTTCAGATTGACGTTCAGATTAATGTTCTGATGAATGTTCTGATGAATCCT
>CAYYVR010000052.1:0-16108 GCA_964475185.1 uncultured Clostridium sp.
AAAAATCACTTTTTAAATCACTTGATCAATCATCTATTAAAATATACCGCTTTAAATTTACTGCACAATATAAACTGCTTAAAAAAAACTTCACAAAACATAATACATAAAAAATAATCAGTAAAAAACAATCAGTAAAAAACAATCAGTAAAATATAAAAAAGGGCCTTCGTCACATAAGGACGAAGACCCGCGGTACCACCTTAATTCCCACTTGCATGGGCTCTCAACAGATAACGGTCATCCGGACCGTTCCCGGTTACAATGATGGTTCACCGGGACAGCATCGAAAAGCTACCTTCCGTCATTCATTTCCTGCAGATCTTTCAGCCGGGGATCCGCTCTCTGGGTGGTTGATTTGACGTACTCCTCTTTTCTGGAACGCTTTGTGGGATTCAGTTGTTTTCAATAAAGCTATTATAACTTTCTTTGCTTAGAACTTCAACCAGGGCGCCCCCGACTTTTTCAGTCAGCGACGGGTTGAGCTCAATGAGTTCCTTGCCCTGGAGATTCTTGAAGGCCACCGAGAGCATCAGCTTGATGCGATTGAGCTGGTTGACTTCGGATGCGCCGGGATCATAGTCGATGGCGGCGATGTTGGCTTCGGGATGGATCTCCCGGAGCTTTTTGATCATGCCTTTGCCCGTGACGTGATTGGGCAGGCAGGCAAAGGGCTGCATGCAGATGATGTTATCTACGCCGTCATGGAGCAGTTCCAGCATCTCTCCGGTGAGGAACCAGCCCTCCCCGGTCATATTGCCCAGGGAAAGCACCGACTCGGTCTTTCTGGCCAGGTCATAAATGGAGGGCGGTGCGGTGAACCGCTTCGATTTATTCAGCGCCCGTTTCATGGCCCTGCGGAAGAATTCGATGCCGGCGATGCCGATGTGCCCGTTCACGGCGGTGGACAGTTTGCCGCCCAGATGGCGGTATTTGTAATCCGAATTGACCGCGGAATACAGGAAGAAATCCGTCAGATCCGGCATGACGGCTTCGGCGCCCTCAGCTTCCACCACATTGACCACTGAATTGTTGGCGGTGGGATGGAATTTCACCAGAATCTCCCCCACCAGGCCGACCTTGGGTTTGACCAGGTCTTCATGGATGGGGAATTCATCGAAGTCTTTGACGATGGCCCGGCAGTTTTTCTCATATTCAATGAAATTGCCTTTTTCCAGGCTGCGGATGCAGCGGTTGACCCAGTAGTCATACAGGGCATTGGCGGATCCGGCTGCTTTCTCATAGGGCCGGACTTTATAGAGCACCCGCATCAGCAGGTCGCCATAGATGATGCCCTGGGCACACCGCGACAGGGTCGGCAGGTCGAATTCCATGCCCGGGTGATGTTCGAACCCCTGGACTGACAGCGGAACACAGGGGACCTGTTCAAAACCGGCGTCCCGCAGGGCTTTGCGGATGAAGGCCACGTAATTGGTGGCCCGGCAGCCGCCGCCGGTCTGGGTGATGACCACCGTGGTATTATCCAGGTCGTATTTTCCGGACTGCAGGGCATGGATCAGCTGACCCGTGACCAGGATACTGGGATAGCAGGCGTCATTGTTGACGTATTTGAGCCCCGCCTCCACTGCACCTTTGTCCACTTCCGGCAGCAGTTCGACATTGAAGCCCGTATAGCGCAGGGCTGCTTCGACGAACTGCAGATGGATGGGCGAAAGCTGCGGTGCGATCACCGTATGCTTTTTCTTCATGGCCTTGGTGAAGGTGATGGGCGTGTTGCTGATGGGCTCAGGGACCGGCACATAGTGATTGCGCTCACGTTCCTCCATGGCTGCCTTGAGGGATCGGATCCGGATCCGGGCGGCGCCCAGATTGTTGCCTTCATCGATCTTCAGACAGGTGTAGATCTTGCCGACGGAGGCCAGGATCTCCTGGACCTGATCCGTGGTGACCGCATCGAGACCGCAGCCGAAGGAGTTGAGCTGGACCAGTTCCAGATCGTCGCGCCGGGTGACCACCGAAGCGGCATGGTAGAGCCTGGAATGATAGGCCCACTGGTCGATGACCCGCAGTTCCCGGTCATCGGTCTGATCCAGATGGCAGATGGAATCCTCACTGAGCACGGCCATGCCGTAGGCGGTGATGACTTCGGGGATCCCGTGGTGGACCTCAGGATCCACATGATAGGGACGGCCGCCCAGGACGACGCCTTTGACGCCGTTGGTTTTCATGTAATCCAATGTTTCCTCCCCAAAGCGGCGTATGTCTGCCTTATAGGCATCGCGTTCGGCAAAACCGAGGCGGCAGGCGTCCTCCCATTCCCCCAGGGAAATACCGAATTTCGGTTTGAACAGCTGGTAGAGCCGTTTGGCCAGTTTCTCCCGGTCGCCGAGATTGAGGAACGGGTTAAAGAACGGCACATTGGCGTCCTTGAGGTTGTCCACGTTGTTTTTGATGACTTCCGGGTAGGAGGTCACGATGGGACAGTTGAAATTATTGTCCGCACTGATGAATTCCCGCTGTTCGTTGGTGACACAGGGATAGAAGATCAGATCCGGTTTTTTCCGGATGAGCCATTCGATGTGCCCGTGGACCAGTTTACCGGGATAGCAGACCGATTCGGAAGGGATCGTTTCTATGCCCATTTCATACAGACCCTTGGAGGACTGGGGCGAAAGCAGAACGGAAAAGCCCAGATGGCTCAGTACGGTGTGCCAGAACGGATAGTTCTCGTAGAGGTTGAGCACCCGGGGGATCCCGATGACGCCGCGCCGGGCAGAATCCTTCGGGAGGGGCTTGTAGTGTCTGAACGTCCGATCGAATTTATAGGCGAAGGCATTGGGGATGGTTGATTTTTCCAGGTTGCCCAGGGGCCGTTCACAGCGGTTGCCGGAGATGAACTGTTTCCCGCCGGGGAATTTGTTGACAGTGAGCTGGCAGTTGTTGGCACACAGGCCGCAGCGGCGCAGCGTCGTCTCATAGGTAAATTCGGCGATCTGCTCCTTTGAACGCAGGGTCGTCACCGTTCCTTCTTCATAGCGTTCCTGCGCAATGAGCGCAGCCCCGTAAGCCCCCATGAGGCCGGCGATATCCGGGCGAACGGCCTGGACGCCGGACACCAGTTCAAAGGCGCGGAGCACCGCATCGTTGTGGAAGGTTCCTCCCTGAACGATGATCTTCTCGCCCATTTCCCTGGGGCTGCGGATCTTGATCACTTTATACAAGGCATTTTTGATGACGGAATAGGACAGTCCGGCTGAAATGTCCCCCACGCTGGCACCTTCCTTCTGGGCCTGTTTGACCCTGGAATTCATGAAGACGGTGCAGCGGGTGCCAAGATCCACCGGAGACTGGCTGCCCAAAGCTTCGGCGGCGAATTCCGGCGGCGTCGAGTTCAGTCCCTTGGCGAAGGTCTCGATGAAAGAGCCGCAGCCGGAGGAACAGGCTTCATTGAGCAAAATGGAATCGATGACGCCATTTTTGATGCGCAGGCATTTCATATCCTGACCGCCGATGTCGAGGATGAAATCCACGCCATGGAGGAAATGATCCGATGCTTTATAATGGGCAATGGTCTCGATCTCGCCGATGTCAACGCCCAGGGCTTCTTTGATCAGAGATTCCCCGTACCCGGTGACGCAGGAATTGGCGATCCAGACCCGGTCATGGAGGATGCTGTATACTTTTTTGATCTCTTCCACGACTTTGTCCAGCGGTTTGCCTTCGTTGGACCCATAGAAGGAATAGACCAGATTCCGATCGCCGTCGACCAGGGCCACCTTGGAGGTGGTGGATCCGGCGTCGATGCCCAGAAACAGCGGTCCTTCCACGGACGCGATATCCACCCGGCGGACTTTTTCACGGTCGTGGCGGGCTCTGAATTCCTTCAGGTCCTCCTCGGTTTCAAACAGCGGCCGGAGCCGTTCCACTTCACTGAGCGCGATGACGCGTTTTTTGCGCAGCCGTTCCACCACGGTATAAAACGGCAGGGCCTCCGACTCTTCGGAGAGCAAAGCCGCCCCCATGGCGACGAACAGATTGGAATGGTCGGGCGCGATGACGGCATCCTCTTCCAGCTTCAGCGTTTCGATGAAGCGCTGGCGCAGTTCAGACAGGAAAAAGAGCGGACCGCCCAGGAACGCGATGTTGCCCCGGATCGGGCGGCCGCAGGCCAGGCCCGAGATGGTCTGATTGACCACGGCCTGGAACACAGAGGCGGCGATATCCTCCGGACGGGCCCCTTCGTTGATCAGGGGCTGAACGTCAGTTTTAGCGAACACCCCGCAGCGGGCCGCGATGGGATAAATGGTGGTGTGGTTTTTTGCCAGTTCATTCAACCCGTGGGCATCCGTCTTCAACAGACTGGCCATCTGGTCGATGAATGCCCCGGTGCCGCCGGCACAGGTCCCATTCATCCGCTGATCCATGGCTTTGCCGAAGAAGGTGATCTTGGCATCTTCTCCGCCCAGTTCAATGGCCACATCGGTCTGCGGGATATACGTCTCCACTGCCCGGGTGCAGGCTATGACTTCCTGGGAAAACGGGATCCCCAGGATATTGGCGACACCCATGCCGCCGGAACCGGCCGCATTGATGGTCACCGGGACGTCCCCCAGAAGCTCATAAACTTCTTCTATGATGTTCTGCACAGTGCTTCTCACGTCTGAGAAGTGGCGCCGATAGGTGGAGTAGATCATTTCATGGGCTTCATTGAGCACAAGGATCTTTACGGTGGTTGAACCGACATCCAGTCCAATACTATACTTTGATGACATTTACATCCCCTCTTAGATTGCATACATTCATGCAGACAAAATCAGTGGAATCTTCAGCCGTTGCGGGTACTAGTCAACTTCCTGCAGATTTGGTGCGTTTCTCTGTATTATAACCGAAATATATTTTGATGTTTTTTCTACGATTTGAGCTGAGTCCAAAGACTCCAATAGTTCTATATTAATATAGATACGTTAATTTCCTGTTAAGGATTTGGATCGTCACGATATTGTTCCAATGCCATATTATATACCTTTTTGATCATATTGTAATCATATCCGCGGGAGAGGAGAAACCGATAAATTTTTTCGCGGATCTTCCCCTCATCCATCCCCCGCCCTTTCAGGTTCCGGTATTTTTTTTCGCAGGCGGCCAGAGCGGCTTCCTCTTCCGCATCGCCCATCCGGGCAATGAGTTCCCCGGCGATCTCACGGTCCACCCCTTTCTGGGCCAGTTCGTGTTCAAGGGTGCGGGCTCCCCGCTGGGTGATCCGGTCTTTCAGATAAAGCTCAGCGTATTTTTCATCATCGATGAACCCGTAACCGGTCAGATTGTCAAGGGTGTGATCGATGGATTCCGCCGAGAAGCCTTTTTCCTTCAGTTTGTCACGAAGTTCTTTTTCGGTGCGCATCCGGTAATTCAGCAGAAAAAGCGCCTGATCCCGGGCCTTGACCAATTCATCCTCCCGGATCAGTTCCTTCATTTCATCAAAAGATATCACTGTCCCCTTTCGGATCGACCGGCGGTAAACCACTTCAGCGGACACCAGGAACTCGGGAAAGTCAGGATCCTCCACCAGTTGGCTCCACTCTTCCGGGCTCAGATTCTGTTCAGACGCCTCCCACACCGCCGTGATTCGGACATAGCCTTTCTTCTTGGGAACAGCCTCCACACTATTTATGATCATCAGGTCACCTCTCAGACAGATTGCAGCAGTATTTATTCAGATCGATCCCGTTTCCTGTCATGTCACCCGTCCATGAATTCTCCGGGGCCTTTCCCTGAAAGGTCAGCCTGGAGGGATCAGGTAAGCGAATGATCCGGGGATCAACTCATGACTTCACCTGTTTATGTTCATTTCATACGTTCATTTCATACGGTTCATTCCCAGGTTCATTTCATACGGGTTCATTTCATTCAGTTCACTTCATACGGTGCGTCTCATTCGATCCACTTGATCTGGGTTCCAATGACACACCATGGTCCAGAACAGGCTCCCGGTCAGAACAGGCTTTTTAAAAACAGGCTGCCGATCACAAAAGGATGGCGATGGATCGTTGCAGATACTTATCAAGACAGGTCCATACTGGTTTCCCGCCTCGATCAGCTTCAGGATCCCGATCTGACCTGAAACAGTCCTGTATTAATTTTAGTTAGTTAATGTTCGGAGAAGGCAAAAAATCTGCATTTTCAGCCGCGAAACCAACTCCATTATAATACAATTGTACTATTTTAAAATTTATTTCGCAGAAACTGTTCCACTGAACACATTGCCTATGATGCGTGAATAAGTCTGATCCGGATTTTCCTTCCATCTAATCCATCGGAATCTTTTGCATCAGCAGCCAGTCAAAACCTTTGGCGGTCGGTCTTCGGGCCAACGGCAGTGCCTCCCGGCTCATCCGTTCCCCAAAGAGCCCTGTCAGAAGCAGAAGCGTACTTTTCCCACAACGAAAGAATCGACCCCGGCAGTCTGACTGGCGGTCGATTCTTTGGAATCATTTTGTGATAGGAGTCATTTCGTGATCTGAGATTCTGAATATTTTGCCATCCGGCACCTGAACGCCTGAGTCATTTATGATCCTTCGGCTCATTGTGGGGTCGGTTCAATGGTTCAGGCAATCTCGTCCGAGTCGGCGGAGCTCCCATCCTCTGTGAAGGGATCCTCAGCGTCTTCGCTCTCTTCATGGGGCAGCAGCATGGAAATGGTCGGAGCCTTGAAAATCATCCGGGCCACGCTGCCCAGATCTTCGATCCCAAGGCGAGTCATTTCCTCCAGTTCTTTTTCATAATACAGCAGCGGCAGCTGATCCAGTGCGTTGGCGCAGATATAGCTGCTCAATGCATGGGGGTCGTCCAGCAGCGCTGCCGATTGGGTCTTGTGCATTTTGATGGAGAGCTCCAGATCTTTCGTTTGGAACGGCAGGTCGCCGCTGGTGATCTCCCGGATGATCCCCTGGATGATGTCCAGAACCTGAGCTGCATTCTCAGCCTCGGTGGCGCAGTAGATCTCCAGAGTCCGCACGTGGGGCGTGAGATCCAGACTGGAATAAACATCATAGGAAAGGCCCCGTTTGAGACGGATCTCCCGAAACAGCAGTGAATTATCCGAATCGCCCAGCCTGCGATTCAACACTTTCAGAGCCGTTTCCATGGAAGGATCCAGATCCGGAAAATGATAGAGCATCGTCACCGTTGCCATCTCCGAGGTATCCGTCGCCGTTTCCCATATGCCCGGCTGATTCGGGCTGTTCAAAAATTCGGGCGTGGGCGCAGCCGCCCCGGCCCAGGCTTCAAAATATGTCAGGGTCAGTTGGCGCATTGCTTCATGGCTCAGGCTGGAAACGACAGTAAGAACTGCATTGGCCGGCCTGAGATACCGATCCCGGTGAGCCGTGAGATCCTCAAGGGTCACTGAACTGATGGTATCCTCATCCCCGATGACATCGAACTTCAGCGGTTCTTCCGGCCATCCCTTGGCATACAGCAGGTCATAGGCCACCGTCTCCAGATCTTCCAGCCCCTCTTTGTATTCACTGAGGATGACATGGCGTTCCCTTTCCATTTCTACGGCTTCGAAGCGGCTGTTGATGACAAGATCCGCCAACAGTTCCATGGCCCGCTCCATTTCCCCGGTGAGGGCAGAAGCCGACAGATTCAGCTGACTTAAGTCCGTGTAGGCGTTGACATCTCCGCCCAGGAATTCAAAATCTTCATTGATTGCATCATGGCTCCGGTTTTTCGTCCCTGTGAAGAGCATGTGCTCCAGAAAATGCGAAAGCCCTTTTTTATCCGGCGGGTCCATCATGGCGCCGACCCGGAATCCCAGGTTCAGAGCCATGATCTGACTGTCCTTATTTATGGTGATCAAACGCAATCCGTTTGACAAAGTGATTTCTTTAATATCAGGCATATCATCCATCCTTTTTTCGATCATGACATCCATTATATGCCAGGTGTCAAATAAATTCTATCTGCTGAGGACAAGATGCGACCTTGGATAAGAGCTTTGGATAAGACCTTTGACCAAGTCCTTTGGATCTGACCTTTGCTGCCTCGCCTGGTTGGCCAGAAAAATATCAGGGCGCTGCGGTGGTTTGTTTTTTCAATCCGATTTCATGCAATCAGTCAGAAAAACTGCTGGATTTAATATCAGGTCCAGATTATTTTTAGAGACTCGGTATCCACAGCACGGTCCTGTTAAAGGATCGGCGGTGGCGTGTCATTGAATTCCACCGGCAAAGATGAGTATAATTAGAACATATTGCAAACGATTCAAAATACACATGGAGGTGTTCTTTCGCATGACTGAAAAAGTGGTGATCACAGGAAACGAAGCGGTTGCCCGGGGATTCTGGGAAGCCGGCGGTAAAGTTTCCGCAGCCTATCCCGGCTCACCGACGGTATCCATCACAGACACACTGATGAAACTGAATGAGGTGGATGCCAACTGGGCCGCCAATGAAAAGGTTGCCCTGGAGATGGCCATTGGCTCCTCCATCACCGGTGCGCGCAGCCTCTGTGTCATGAAACACGTGGGCCTGAACATCGCACTGGATCCTTTTATGACCTTCACTCAGACCCGGACCATGGGGGCTTTTGTTCTGGCCATCGGCGACGATCCCGGTCTGACCAGCTCACAGAATGAACAGGATTCCCGGATCCTGGCGCAGTTTGCCAACATCCCGGTGCTGGATCCGGCCACGCCGCAGGAGGCCCTGGATTACACGAAGGAAGCCATCCGGATCTCCGAACAGTTTCAGACGCCGGTCATGGTCCGGATCATGTCCAGACTCTGCCATGCCCGGGGCATCGTGGAACTCAATGACCGCAAGGATTCATTCATCAAAGGATTCGAGGAGGATATCAGCAACTTCTGCATGCTGCCGCCCTACTCCAACGCCCAGCAGTACTTCATGAAAGAGCGGATGGACAAACTGACGGAATACAACGCGGCCTACCGCCAGAACCAACTGGACTACAAAGGCCATGACACGCTCATCATTACCTCAGGCCTGGTCTCTGGCGTCATCCGAGAGATTGATCCCCCCGCCGACATCTTTAAACTGGCCATGGTCTGGCCCCTGCCGGTGGATAAGATCCGCGAGATCGCCAGGGATTACTCGAAGGTTCTGGTCGTGGAGGAAATGATGCCGGTGATGGAGAAGGAACTGAAAGCCGGCGGCATTGACTGCGAAGGTAAAAAGTACTTCTCATTCACAGGGGAACTTGATTTTGCCGCAGTACGCAAGGGACTGGCAGACGCCGGGGTTCTCCCGGCGCAGGCTGATGAGGACAGGCCCGAACGCATCCCTGTGGACCGCACGCCCATGCTTTGCTCGGGGTGCCCTCACCGCCCGGTCTTTGACAGCCTGAAGAAACTCAAAGCCACCGTTGTCGGCGACATCGGCTGCTATTCCCTGGGGATCCTTCCCCCTTTCCAGGTCCATAAGACCAACATCTCCATGGGTGCTTCCCTGGGCATGGTCCTTGGCATGGCCAAAGCCAACCGCCTGGCCGGCATCGACAAGCCCCTGGTCGCCACCATCGGCGACGGCACCTTTTTCCACTCGGGACTCTCCGGTATGGTGCAGCTCTCCGATGTGAAGGAAAACATCACCGTCATCTGCATGGACAACCGGACGACGGCCATGACCGGCGGTCAGAAGACCATGACCACCAATGAGCTGTTCAGCGATGACGATAAGGAGTCGCCGGAACACTTTGTCTCCATCTTCAACATCGTCAAAGCCATGGGGCTGGAAGATGTTGAAGTGGTGGATCAGTTCCAGGTCAGGGAGTTCCACAAAAAACTGAAAGACGCCATGAAGCGGCCGGGGATCTCCGTGATCATCACCACCAGGCCCTGCGCGCTGAATTTCAAAATCGTCAATCCGCCCTTCTACGTGGATGAAAAGATCTGCATCGGCTGCCGCAACTGCGTCAATACGAACTGTCCGCCCATCAATATGCAGAAGTATCCGGGCATCGAGGCACTGAAGTCTCATATCAACGCTGATATGTGCGTGGGCTGTTCCGTCTGCTCGCAGGTCTGTCCGGTAGGTGCCATCAAACCCCTTGCCCAGAAAAATCAGGAGGTGAACGCCTAATGGACATCGTAAATATTCTCATCGCCGGAGTCGGCGGACAGGGCCTTGTCCTGACAACGGACCTCATCGCCCAGGCAGCGTTCCTGGCAGGGTATGAAGTGGCCACCAATGACGTCATCGGATTGTCTCAGCGCGGCGGCAAGATCAACGGGTCCATCCGCTTCGGCGCCAAAGTCCCCACCCCCAACGTTCCGGCCCGTTCCGCCAGTGTCCTCCTGGGCCTTGAAAAACTTGAGACCCTGCGCTTTGTGGATGAAGTGATCCCCGGCGGGCTGGTTTTGATGAATGAGAAAGAGATCTATCCCAATCCGGTGATCATGGAAAAGGAAGACTATCCCGGGGACATCGAGGACCAGATCAGAGCCCGGGATGTCCGCCTCATCACCCTCCACTCTGAGGAGGAAGCAAAAAAGCTCGGCAATATCAAAGTGGCCAACACGATCCTCATCGGCGCTCTTTCCACCGTGGTGGACATCGGTGAAGAACATTTCATCCAAGCCATTGAAATGAAAGTTCCGCCAAAGACCGTCCAGGCCAACCTGGCTGCCTTTGCGTTCGGCCGCCATTTCATGGGCGAAGAGGCCCTCGATCCGGGGACAGGATCCGCCCCGACCCTGCCGGAAGAATTCCAGACGGAACAGGACGAATCACGAAAGGTAGCGCACCCCATGGATCCGGCCGGTCATGAAGTCGCTGCGGCGACGGCCCCTGAAAAAGACCCTGCTCCGGAGGAAACCACGCCCATGAATACAGAACTTCCCACCTGGGTCTGTACCGTCTGCGGATATGTCTATGACCCGGTGGCCGGCGATCCCGGCAACGGCGTCGAACCCGGCACGTTATGGGAAGACGTTCCCGATGACTGGACCTGTCCGCTGTGCGGCGTCGGCAAAGATCAGTTCGAAGAAAACCTGGCATAGCCAATGTTTCAGATAACCCAATCCCATCCGGGACAACCACAGGCCCTCTGCACAGAGGGCCTGTCATTTGTCCCGGATCCTTTCTGCAATTCCCTCGGCGGGTGCATCCCTCCCAATGTGTGCGGTCCGCTGAGACGATCCACTGAACCTCAAACTGGCTTTAAGGCGCTACTGCTTCCACGATGCCCTGTGATCAGGGAACCTTCTTCAGCTGTGTGCCGCTGTGCCCGATCTGTGGTCCCTTGTAAATGTTTTGACGCCCATCTGTATTTGTTTATGTTATACTTATAACCATAACAAATGGAGGGATCATGATGAATTTCAAGTACACAGAGATCATGGACTATGTAAAAACTGAAATTGCCAAAGGGACGTATCAGTCCAAACTCCCGTCGATCCGGGGGATGGCCATTCGGTTTTCCTGTTCCAATTCAACCGTCATCAAAGCATATTCCGAACTGGAGGATCAGGGCATCATCTACTCCGCCCCGAAATCCGGCTATTTCATCAATCACCAGCGCAGGGACGGCGGTTGGGATTTCGACTTTTATTCCGGGATCCCCCTTTCCTCCTACCTCCCCTTTGATTCCATGGAAAAAGCCTATGCGTCCTCTTTCCGGGAAAACAATATATCCATCATCAATTACAGTTATTCCCGCGGTTACGACAAGCTTCGGGAACTGCTGGCCACTTCGCTGAAAACTTCAGTGAGCAAGGACAATGTGTTCATTCTCTCCGGGACTCAGAATTTCATCAATCTGATCATTGCCATGACCCTGCGCAACAATCAGGACATCCTGGTGGAGAATCCCACCTATAATCTTCTTGTGGGCGCTCTGGATGCCTACGGCCGGACGATCCATTATGTGGATCGCACGCTTGAGGGACTGGATCTGGATGCCTTGGAAGAAAAGGCCAGACATGGCGAATTCCGCTATTTCTTCACCATGTCACGCAATCACAATCCCCTGGGCACCACCCTGTCCCGAGCGCAGCGGACCCGACTCCTTGAACTGGCCCGGACCTATGATTTCTACATCGTGGAAGACGATTATCTCAAGGAACTCTCCGATGAAGACAGTCTCTTCAATGAGGATCCCCAGCGGGTCATCTACATCCGCAGTTTCTCCAAGACCATCAGTCCGTCGCTGCGCCTGTGCGCCATGATCGTCCCGACGGCTCTGGTCGACGATGTGTCGCATACGAACAGTTATATGAGCACCGGCGCATCGCTGATCAGTCAGGACGTTCTGTACCGCTACCTGAAAAGTGATGCCTATATCAAGCACATGAAGACCCAGAAAGAACGGGTCGAGGAAAAATGCAGCCTGCTGCGGGACTGTCTGGAAGAATGCCCCTTCCCCTTTTATGTGCCGGAATGCGGAATGTATGCCTACATTGAACTGCCGCCGGACTATCGGACCATGGAGCTCCTCGATAATCTTGACTCCCGGGGATTCCGTTTCCGTTCCGACGTCGAATTCTCCGTCACCCGGGAAGTCCGGGGACTGCGGATCTCCCTGTCCCGCGTTGAAAAAAAGGCCATTGAAAAAGGCATCCAGGAACTTCTCACTGAGTTTAAGACCATCAGCGTCAATAAACCCCGCCCCAAGGACATCTATCTGTAAACACCTGGCCCCATCAGCGGGCGTGGAAATCCCCCTGACAGGGAGATCGTCTCCGGATTTTGAAACCAGTTGATATCATTGGAAAACAGATGAGAACAATTGAAAAACAGATGAGCCATTTGAATACAGAAGACCCTATAGGAAAAGCCACCGAGCCGAAAGGCTTTCGCCGGTATTTTTCTTCCGCCGATCCATCAATACAAAAAGATGGCAGCTCAATTGAGCCGCCATCTTCTGCATTGATGGAACTTTGCTGGAACTTTGCCGTTTTGTTCCATTCCCGTTTATTTCATTTCCCTTATTTTTTCAAGGACAAAGTCTTTCAGCGGTGTGTCTTCAATGGTCACTTTTGTTTCATCCATCATGTCCGTCTTCACCGTGAAGAAATTGATGAAGAGCTGATTGCCGACCTGCTGGCTGACTTCGAACTGACCCGGATAGAAAATCACTTCGACGCTTTCATAGGGGAAATCCGCCCCCACCTGTTCTTTGGCTTCGTCGACATTGAGTCTCTTGATCGGGCCCAGCATCATCTGGGTCATCGCCGGATCTTCCAGCATCCACATGTTGTAGTTCCAGAATCTGGATTCCTTCTTTGTCGGTCCGTTGAGGCGTTCGCGGTTTGAAATGGCCGAGAGGACAGTCCGGACGCTGGCCGCGTTGAACTCGTCATCATAGGAAGATTTCATCTCCGGAGAATTGGCCAGTTCATCGAGGAACGCCTCAGAGACCTTTTCCCGGTCCTTGATGGATGCCCATACGAAGAGCATGGTTTCCAGCGCATTGGTGTTGACTTTGATTTGATTTAACATTTGTTTTCCTCCAAGTTGTGTTTATTTTCCCTTTATGTTAAGAGTGAATGTCTTCATGAGACCTGACGGTCCGCATCAGAGCAAGCCGCCATCGATGGTGATGATCTGACCGTTGATGTAGGCCGCTTCGTCTGACAGGAGAAACATGGCCGTTCTGGCCACGTCCTGGGCAGTGCCCATGCGATGGGATGCCAGATAGCAGACCATCTCTGCCTTCTCCTGCGGGGTCAGATTGCCGTTCATTTCAGTATCGATGAGGCCCGGCGCAATGGAATTGACCCGGACGCCCATGGGCGCAACTTCCTTGGCCAGGGATTTGGTGAAGGCATTGATGCCTGCCTTGGTCATGGAATAGGCCACTTCATTGGCAGCGCCATGGGCGGACCATATGCTCGAGATGTTCAGGATGGCGCCTTCCGAGACCAGCAGGTGGGGCAGCGCGTGGCGGGTGACATTGAATGTTCCTTTCAGATTCGTATCCATGAGCCGGTCAAACTCCGCTTCCTGCAGATCCATCAACAGTCCGTGGTGACTGACCCCGGCGTTGTTGACCAGAATATCCAGGCGCCCGCACAGTTTGACGGTATGATCCACCATGGCGGCAGCCTCCGTGAAGCTTGCGATATCGGCCTGAAACAGGGATCCGTTTCCGCCGGCACTGCGGATTTCCTCCAGCGCGGCCCGGGCACGGTCCAGGTTGCTTTTGAAATTGATCATGACGAAGATCCCGTTTTTTGCCAGTTCCATGGCGATGCTTTTGCCGATGCCCCGGGAAGAGCCTGTGATGAGTGCGACCTTATTCATGATTCCTCCCACTGATGCTTTGCTTGTTTTTCATAGGTTTACCACCTTATTATACTCCTGTTGCCCCTAAAAAATAAGGCCTTCCCCGAAAGGAAGGTCTTATTTCATAATAATTGCGGTCTATTTCGCCGGGTTTGAAGATTCGCCGCCGCTGATGATGGGCGGATTCTGCGGCGTATTTTTGATGATATCGGCCAGGGCTGCGACGGATCCCAGGGCAGACATCCCTTCCACCGGCAGGATCAGCTTGTTTGCCGGGTTCATGGAGAGTTCCTTCAACGCTTCGACCTGCTTGAGAGCGATGACCCGCGCATCCGTTCCGGATTCGATGATGGACCGGTTGACCCGCATGATGGCGGCGGCATCGGCATCGGCCAGCAGTTCAATGGCCCGGGCACGTCCCTGGGCTTCCAGGAGCTGGGATTCCTTCAGACCTTCCGCACGGCGGATGTTGGCTTCTTTTTCAGCCTCAGCCCGAAGAATGTTGGACTGTTTTTCACCTTCCGCTCTGGCGATGGCAGAACTCCGATCTCCTTCGGCGATGAGGATGGCTGCACGTTTTTCACGTTCGGCCTTCATCTGTTTTTCCATGGCGATCTGGATCTCCTGAGGCGGAACGATGTTTTTGATCTCAACGGACAGGATCTTGATCCCGTAGGCATCGGTGATGGAATCAACGATGTCCAGCAGCTTGGAATTGATTTTGTCACGGCCTGCCAGAACTTCATCCAATGTCATGTCACCAATGATATTTCTCATGTTGGTGATGGTGGAGTACATGATACCATAGACGTAATTTTCAATGTTATAGACGGCGTCCTTTGCATTGAGGACCTGATAGAAAATAACATTGTCTGCCTGGATATTGACATTATCTTTGGTGATAACATTCTGGGGTTCGATGTCCAGGATCTGCTGTTTCATGGAGATCTTCTTGCGGACGAAATCCATGAAGGGCAAAATGATATGCAGCCCCGGCTGAAGTACCCGGTAGAATTGTCCCAGCCGTTCCACGACGTAGACATATCCGGTGTTGACGATTTTGACGGAAGAAAGAATAACTGCTAAGACGAGTAGAGCGATAACGACACCAATAATCCATTCCATACTGCTAAATCTCCTTTACGATGTATAATCGGTTATTTTTGATTCCGATGATCCGGAATTGTTCACCTTTTTCGATGGTCGGTCCTTCATTGCGGAGCAGCCAGTAGATCCCGTTGATCTTGTACTGGACTTCCTCGCCGATCTCCTTGTCTGCCGTATGCACCGTGCCGATGATTTTATCGGTGAGGATCGGTGTCTGATCAATGTTTTTCCTCAGGTACTTGCGGCTGATATTCGATCCGATCACAAACGCGACGGATCCGACCAGACAGGCCGTCACGATTTGGAACGGGATCGAGGCATTCAGACTGCCGGCAAAAATCGCCGCAAGAAAGCCCAGTCCCATCCAGGAGTATAGAATGTTGCTGGTTGTCATATCCAGAATCACGACCACCACGATGAGTGCAGCCCAAATCCATATCATTAGTTATCCCTCCAGTTCAGAGAATCCTCTGTCTGTTTGTTTCCTTTATGCTAACTGAAGTTTATTAAAGCCTCATTAACAGGCCCTCAATATGTATTAAATGCAGGAGCGATGAAGGAGCGATGAAGAAGCGCTGGAGGGAGCGCATGAAGTAACAATCCAGCGGACCGGGACAGTGGTCTGCCCTGTTCGTTGAGTCCTTTGCTTCAATTGTTTACAACACTGATTATACCACTGATTGGCTTCAAGGCGACTGATGACCGAAAATGCAGTCAAAGGATCATCCTCTGCCGGGTAAATATCGAGTAGCTAGAAGGCAGGGTGCGACCCTGTCTTCTTTGCTCTCACAGAA
>CAYYVR010000053.1:0-15851 GCA_964475185.1 uncultured Clostridium sp.
ACTATGAGATCATTCATCTGACCAGCAGATATGGCGATGACATCAGCTTTGTGGGATTGTTCGGTTCCGTTCAAAATGGGTTGATTCGATATCTCGATCTGACGGGCCCTGTCGTTTCGGGCGGTGAGGGGGTCGGCGCCCTGGCAGGAAGCATACTTCATTCCCATCTTATGAACATCCGGATCCTGGAATCAGCGAATGATATGCACAACGATGGGATTTACGGCACATACAGGGTGGGCGGCCTGGTGGGTTATTCTGAAAGCAGCATCATTGAGCATGTTGTGAACAAGATAGCAATCAGCGGCAACAATATTGGCGGGATCGCCGGGGAACAGGACGAGGCAAGCAGTATCTCTGATGCGATCAACGAAGGAGCGATCAGTGGGCTGTTTACCGCCGGCGGCATCACCGGCATGAACTACGGTGATATTATCAGAGCATTGAATCAGGGTCCTGTGATGGGTGATGGTTTTGTCGGCGGGATCACCGGGGGCTCGTTTTATGGGATCTGGAATGAGACTGTAATCTCGCAGGCGGTAAATACCGGATATGTCAGGGGAATCCAATATGCAGGCGGGATCGCTGGGTTTATTGAATTTGCAAGCATATCGGATGGGTTCAATACCGGAACGATCGAGGGCATTTCAAGCGGAGAGATCCCAGGCGAGGGTTTGTCAAACGCTGGAGGAATTTCAGGGTTCGCCAGGCGAAGTACGTTCAATAATGTGTACAATTCATCCAGAATAATAACAACTTCAATCGGCATGAGTGAGATCGTAGGCTATATGCAGGATGCTGACCTTACAAACGGATTTTATAACAAGGATCAAAACAACACGTCTCAAGCTTGGTATGGAGTCGCTCTTGACAACGTTCAGATGACAGATGAGACTTCCTTTACTGGCTTTGACTTTGCGGATGTCTGGGCGATCGATGCCGGTGAAACCTATCCTTACCTCACATGGCACAGCAGCTTTTACAAGCCCTTGAAATCTGCATTGCCTTAAGGATCTCAGAGATCGGCAGGACGAGTTTAGAACTTAAAAATAAAGGATCGCCTCCGGTCACGAAGTGGCTGGGGGCGATTCAATATGAAAAAAAGGAGATTTAATTTCTGCTATAATGTAATTGACAATTATTCAACAATGGCGGAACAGTCCCGATGAGTCCGGAGAAAGGAGCTTTTATGCCTGGCTATCTGTTCGCACTGACCTCTGCGGTGATCCTTCCTGTAGCAGCTGCTGTTTTTATGGCTCTGCGGTATAAGCACATCAAAGCGGTCCTTTTCGGAGCAGCCTGTTTCATCGTGTTCCAGGTCCTGACCCGGATCCCTCTCCTGCAGGTGGTGCTCCCCCGTTGGACGGAATACATCCTGTTTCAGTTTTCCCGCCCGGTGCTGTACCTGATTTTTCTGTCGCTGACGGCGGGACTCTTTGAAGAGATCGGCCGGTATATCACTATGCGTCTGTTTCTAAGAAACATGCCGCTCACCGGGGCGGTGGCATTCGGCATCGGCCATGGTGGGATCGAAGCACTGCTCTTGGCAGGGATCAACTTCATCGCTATCGGAATCACCGGTGCTATGCCCATCAATGAGATCACCTCTCCCCAGTTTTTCATGGGCGGCATCGAACGGATCTTTGCCATGACGGTCCATGTCTGCCTGTCGGTTATGGTCTGGCGGTCCCTGCGGGAAGGCAAGGTCAGCCTGCTCGTCATCGCCGTCGTCCTTCACACGTTGCTCAATATCATCGGTACTTATCTGATGTATCTCGGCATGAGCGCCGCCGTCATCGAAGCATCCATCGGCCTGTTTGCAGGTCTGCTGCTTCTGTATACAATTTTCACCGTCAGAGGAAACCAAGGGGGGAATCCAATCATGAAAAACAAGCATGTGAAACGGATCTTATTGTCATTGTTGCTCTGTCTGGGGCTGGCATCGGCTGCCTGTTCGCCCAAGGGCGTTCCGGCCGGGTTTGTCGAATCGGAGGTCATCGCCCAGGCCAAGGCGGTCATCACGCTGATGTCCAATGAGGATTATGAAGCCGTGGCCGAGACCTTCAGTCCTGAAATGAAAACGGCGCTGGACGCAAAAGCACTGGAGGCAGCCGTGGGTCAGACGATCCGGGACCTCGGGGCCTTCGTGGAATATAAGTCGGAGGCCGCCACCAGCGGCAAGAATGCCCAGATCGGCGACTTTGCAGTGGCAGTCATTGTCTGCGCCTATGAAAACGGCAATGCCACCTACACCATCAGCATCGATGGCAATGATCAGGTCACCGGGCTGTACCTGAAATAGGACGTTGACATCAAATGATCCAAAATGGATCCAGCCCGACTCGTAAAGCAGCGGGCGGATCGGATCGTTCAGACACAAGCTGATTTTTGATCGCAAACTTTGTCTGATCAGCAGCTGATCCTTCAAGGAGCAGTTCAATGAAGGGGACTGAGCAGGGGAACTCGTGATGGTTTCCCTGCGGTTTGTTTTTCAGGCTTTTTTCCGGAGAAGAGGATCATTTGACAATGCGGTGAGTTGCTATAAAATAGCAATTGTAACCGAACAAGTCAGTTAAAAAGGAAGCATTGAATATATGGACAATATAAGAGGAGAGGGCTGCGAGATCCTGATCCCTGACGAAGAACGCAAGACCATCCGAGAGGTCGAAGCGTCCATCACAGGTAAATATAAAAAGACGGTGTGGTCGAAATTCACCCGGGCACTGAACGATTTCCAGCTCATTGAGGAGGGGGATCGGATCGCTGTGGCCATCTCAGGGGGAAAAGACTCCATGATCATGGCCAAATTGTTTCAGGAGCTCAAGCGCCACCGCAAATTTTCCTTTGAAGTGGAGTTCATCTGCATGGATCCCGGCTATCACCCTCAGATCAGGGAGCTTTTGCTGGACAATGTCCATTATCTGGATATTCCGCTGCAGATCTTCGAGGCGGACATTTTTTCCGTCATCGATGACATCGCCAGGGAGTATCCCTGCTACATGTGTGCCCGGATGCGTCGGGGCCATCTCTATTCCAAAGCCCGTGAACTGGGCTGCAATAAGCTGGCGCTGGGCCATCATTTCAATGATGTCATCGAAACGGCGATGCTCAATATGGTCTATGGCGGAACGTTCAAAGCCATGCCGCCCAAGCTGCGCTCCACCAATTATCCGGAGATCGAACTGATCCGGCCCCTCTACTACATAGAAGAAAAGCACATCAAAAAATGGACCAGTGAAATGGGCATCTGGCCGCTGAACTGCGCCTGCATGGTCGCCGCCAAACGGACCGGCAACAAGCGCTATGTCATCAAGGATCTCATCGAAGAGATGAAAAAAATCAATCCCAATGTGGAGATGAATATCCTGCGCTCAACACAGAACGTCTATCGGGATACGCTGCTTGGCTACGTCTCAGATGGAGAAAAGCATGACTTCAAAGATACCTACGCGCAGCGTCCCTGGTTTGACAGCGAAGAGGAAGAGTAATCAGACGAAGCCATCAAGGTCTTAAAAACCAGGCCGCCTCGATTCAGAAAAAATAACCGGGACAGTGTATTCCGATGCGGACGCACTGTCTTTTTGCTTCGTCCGAATTCCATGGACCGACCAGGTATACCTGTATCTGTATTCAAAAAAAATCCATACTAAAACGAAGGAAGGAGCTCACGCAGAGCTCCTTCCTTCGTTTGGGGCAGATCGACGGAGGACTTTCCGGGTGTTTTGCAGGAATTTTGCGGAAGACGCCGTGAAAAGCGATCATGGTGAACGCATCGGACCTACTGCAGCTTATCCTCGATGGGATAGTCGATTTTTGACGCAGCATATTCAAGCCATTTTTTTGACGCAAAGGAAAGGTAGGTGTTCTTCTTCCAGATCACCAGCAGGTTCAGGTAGATCTGTGGATCCTCAATGGGTACAAATACGATTTCCGGCCGGTTGGTTTTCTGGCTGATGTTTTCCGGAAGGAACGTGATCCCGATGTCGGCAGCCACCATTTCGATGATGAAATCGCGCTGGGAGCTGTGGCAGACGATGTTCGGGATGATGCCTTTCTCATGACAGCGGTGGATGATCAGATCATAGAGACTGAAGTTTTCCTGCATCAGGATCAAAGGTTCCCCTTTCAGCTCCTCAAAGGTAATGACCTTCTTGCGTGAGAGCGGGTTATTCACATTGATGCCCGCCAGGAGGGGACTCTTCAGGTAATGCATCATATGATAGGCGTTGGCGTCTTTTGGCAGCGAGCAGACCACGCCCAGATCCAGTTCGCGCTTATCCAGAAGATCTTCGATGACTTTGGACCCTTCTTCAATGAGGCGGATCTCGATGTTGGGGTAGAGCTTTTTGAATTCGCCGATGATCTGCGGGAAGAAGGCCGATCCCGTGATGGGCGGGATCCCGATCCGGATGAAACCGCGGTTGAGTTCGGCAACTTCCTGAATATCATTGGGGATGCTTTCGATGAGAGAGATCAGCAGGTCGGATTTTCGGTAGAGTTCCTTGCCGATGTCCGTCAGCTGGATCTTCGGGCTGCGGTGGAACAGCACCATTCCAAGCTCATCTTCCAGGGAACGGATGATCTTGCTGACGGATGACTGCGTGATAAACAGCTCCTCCGCTGCTTTCGTAAAATTGAGATGTTTTGCAACGGTGGAAAACACTTTGATCTGGCGGATGTCCAATTCAATACCTCCCTGATCCCCGATGGGATCCAGTCCTTGTTTTCAGTTCAATGGAATTAATTGATTTTATTATCATTTGATGATGTGACTCAGATCTGATGACCCGTTCAGCCATGGGCTCGCAGGTTTCAAACGAACCTATGCGGCATCTGTCAATATTAAGTATAGCAATGACTATTCTTAAATGGAATCACTTGCAAGACATATATGAATTTAACTTCTGAATAAAACAGGTCTATACTTTTAGATAGAAGAAAGAACCATCGACGGACGAAAAAAACATTGATATCAAGGGAAAAGTGAACCTAAAAAACTCAGCATCATAAACGGAGGAAGAAAAAATTGAAAGCAACAACGCCCTGACAGATGTACAGAAGAGATTGAAAACAGCCTGTGACATGCTTGAGCTGGATGAGAGCATCTACAATGTCATGAAAGAACCCTACCGTTTGATGGAAGTATCCATCCCGGTCCGTATGGATAACGGCACCACCAAAGTATTCAAGGGCTACCGGTCCAATCACAGTGACAGCCTGGGACCTGCCAAGGGCGGGATCCGGTTTCACCCAAATGTGACCAGGGACGAGGTCAAAGCACTTTCCATCTGGATGTCCTTAAAATGTGCCATTGCCAATCTGCCCTACGGCGGCGCCAAAGGCGGGATCACCGTAGATCCCTCGCAGCTGTCGGAGAAAGAACTCGAGCAGCTCTCCCGGGGATACATCCGGGCGATCCATAAATATCTCGGTGAAAAAACCGATATCCCGGCGCCGGATGTCAACACCAACGGTCAGACCATGGCCTGGATGCTGGATGAGTACATCCGCCTCACCGGAAATCAATCCCTGGGAATGATCACCGGCAAGCCGCTCTCCTGGGGAGGGTCCAAGGGACGGATCGAAGCCACTGGTTACGGCATTGCGGTCATCGCCAAAGAAGCAATGGACAAGATGGGGATCGAGGTCGAACATGCCACGGTCGCCGTTCAGGGCTTCGGCAACGTGGGCAGCTACAGTGCAAAATTTCTGGAAGCCAAGGGCGCCAAAGTGGTCGCCATTGCAAAAAAAGACTATGCTGTATATAAAGAAGACGGATTGAAAACCGATGAGCTGTTCCCATTTCTGGAAACGGATCGGGATCTGAGAAACTTCCCGGGGTATCGGTCATTTCCCTGGAGGACTTCTGGAAGCTTCAGGTGGACGTTCTGATCCCGGCCGCCCTGGAACATTCCATCACTGGGGACAATGCGGAATCCATCGGCGCGAAAATCGTCGTGGAGGGGGCCAACGGCCCGGTGACACCGGAAGCCGATGAGATCCTCGACCGCCGCGGGATCCTGGTGGTCCCGGATATTCTGGCCAACTCCGGCGGTGTCACCGTATCCTACTTTGAATGGATCCAGAACCAGTACGGTCAGTACTGGAGCGAAGAAAAAGTATTGGCCAAGGAACAGGAAATGCTGATCGGGGCATTCCATGATCTTTGGAACTTCAAGGAATCAAGAAACTGCACATTCCGAAAAGCTGCCTACAAGCACGGCGTTAAAAAGATCAGTTCGGTGATGAAGCTCAGAGGATGGGTCTGATCCCGGCTCACATAGGATGATTCAACCAAACAGTATGGTTGAAATACTGATGAAAATACAGGGATGATCCCTGATCAAAGTCACTTGTCACTCCACTGGATCAAGTATGAAAGGATGTAGAAAATGAAACAAAGAATCATGATGGTAGGTCCCACAGATGTGCCAGAGCGAGTCCTCGATGCCATGCATCGGCCCTCCATTTCCCATCGCTCCCCTGAATACATGGAAACGCATCAGCGGGTCAGGGATGGATTGAAAAAGATCTTCCAGACGGAGAATGAAGTATATATTCTTACTTCATCAGGTACCGGTGCCATGGAAGCGGCGATCCAGAACTGTTTTTCCTTTGGCGATGAAGTGGTCGTTGCGGTCATGGGCGACTTCAGCGATCAGTTTGCCCGGATGGCGGAAGCCTATCAGCTCAAGGTCAGGCGGGTGAAATTCGAAGCCGGGGAACGGGCGGATGTGGATACGGTCATGGCTCAGGTGACGGATGCCACAAAAGGGGTTTTCATCATCCACAATGAAAGCTCCACGGGTGTATTCAATGATCTGAAAGCGTTCGGCGACCGCCTGAAGGACACCAACGCACTGCTCATTGCAGACTCTGTCAGCGGTGCTGCCGGACTCCCGGTGAAGATGGACGAATGGAACATCGACATTCTTCTCTCCAGCTCACAGAAAGCCCTCATGACACCGGCGGGTCTGTCCTTTATCTCACTGAATAAACGGGCCTGGGACCGGGTGGAATCTTCCAATATCCCCAAATACTATTTTGATCTGCGTAAAGCCAGAGATTTCCAGGAAAAGAACCAGACACCCAATACACCGGCGGTCTACACTGTATTTGCAGTGGATGAAGCGCTGAAGATGATCTTTGAGGAAGGCTATGACAACGTCATTCGCCGCCATGAGGAAAATACACAGCGTCTCATCGCCGGCGTCCGCGAACTGGGCTACGGGATCCTTCCGAAAGAAGATGCCGGGGCCTCAAGGACCCTCACCGCGGTCACCGCAAAAGGCAAAGCCAAGAAAATCGTCGCATTCCTTCAGAGTGAAGGCATCATTGTCAACGGCGGGCTGGGCAACCTGGCGGAAGATATGTTCCGCGTCGGGATCATGGGACATGTGTATCCCGAAGATGTGGAAGCCTTCCTTGACACCCTGGCAAAATTCAAAGAATAACTTCAAAAGCCTTCAGCACCGTGTCAGTCTGACATCAGTGAATCAAGATCCGTGAATCGACCTCAGTGAATTGACATCAGAATCGAGATCCGTGAATTGAAATCCGGCAGAACGTCCCCTGGGACGGACTGCCGGATTTCTGCATAGGTCTGTGCTTTATTCCAATCAGGGACCTCAGTTCCGAATCTTGGTTCTGGATCTCGGTTCCGGATCTTGATCCCTGATCTTGATCCCTGAGGTCCTCTCCGGCCGGTTAACGGAATCTTTACTTCGTTTCAATCTTTCCTTGATGTTGTCCCCATAGAATCAGTGATGTACTCAATAAACTTTGGAGGTAGGAAATGTTGAAACTGAAAAAATGGACTGCGCTTGCAGTCGCAGGTGTGCTTGCACTGGGCATGAACAGCGTGTCGGCATCGGCAGCCAAAATGAAGGCGGGCCGGGGGCAGGAAGCGAAAAATGTCATCGTCATGATCGCTGACGGATGGGGTGAAAATCAGATCCTGGCAGCCAATTACTACAATGCCGGACGCGCCCGCAATGAAGCCTACGAACTGTTCCCCACCCGGACTTTTATGAGCACGTATTCCCTGGGCAGCTACGACCCATCCAGTGCCTGGGCGGATGGAAACTACATCAACCAGCGCCCCACAGACTCCGCGGCTGCCGGAACGGCCATGTCAACGGGTGTGAAGACTTATGACGCCGGCATCGGTGTGGATGAACAGGGGGAACCGGTCAGGCACATCGCCGAATATTATGAAGAAGCGGGCAGATCCACCGGCGTCGTCTCCTCTGTGCAGTTCTACCATGCCACGCCGGCCGCCTTTGTCGCTCATGACGTCAGCCGCAACAACTACAACTCCATCGCCCATGAAATGATCTATGAATCAGCAACGGACGTTGTCATGGCGGCAGGTCATCCCGGTTTCAATGATAATGGAGAGGCCATCGATCTCAACTACAGCAATCTCAGCAAGATGGCAGTGGGAGACCCTGTCATCGACGGAGAGACGATGTGGACGGAACTGACCGGAGGTGTGGCCGGAGCTGATGCAGACGGCGACGGTATTGCCGATCCATGGACCTTCATCGAAACCAAAGCAGACTTTGAAGCCCTGACCAGCGGAGATGCACCCGACCGGGTCTTCGGGGTTCCTCAGGTGGCCAGCACCCTTCAGCAGGGACGCGGCGGAGACCGAATGGCTGCACCCGATGAAGTGGAGAAAAATGACAATGTGCCGAATCTTGCCACCATGTCAAAAGCGGCCCTCAATGTCCTGGACAACAATGAAGAAGGCCTCTTCCTGATGATCGAAGGCGGAGCCATCGACTGGGCCGGTCATGCCAACCAGCTGGGCCGCAACATCGAAGAAATGAACGAATTCAACGATGCAGTGGATGCTGTCATCGACTGGGTGGAAACACATTCCAACTGGGGTGAGACCCTCCTCATCGTCACCGGCGACCATGAGACCGGATACCTGTCAGGTTCTAAAGATGCCCTCACGAAAGTCATAAATAACGGAGCCGGTGTCCTCCCCACCGTCCAATGGCTGTCAGGCAGTCACACCAACCAGCTGATCCCCCTCTATGCCAAAGGTCAGGGTGCCAGCCTGCTCAGAAAATACGCCGATGAGAAAGATCCGGTCCGCAAATGGTATCTGGACAACACCGAGCTCTTCCCGGTGATCCTGGATCTTATGAATTAGTGATTCAACCCCCCTTTCGTTGACATATAGCCCAATGAATCAGCACTACCCACCCTTTTGACGGAGTTCTTTCCCGAAACGTTTAACATTCAAATAACCAGTCAGGGGAGAACCCAGCCAGACGATGTTACGGTCTGGCTTTTTTTTATGTCCGGCCACCCTCTCCGATCCCACTTGCCGGATCAGGCAGGCAGAGGAAATACATAGAAAGCAAGGAATTGAGGACCCGGGCATGGAGCCTGGCAGGGATTCAGGCAGGCATTCGCGAGGCAGGGATTCAGTCAGCCAGACATTAGTTAGGCAGGCATTAGCCATGCAGGATTCAGACAGGCAGGCATTCAGACAGGCATGTCGCTGACTGGACAGGCCTCATCCAAAGAGGTCTTCCGATCAATGTCATAAGGAAGACGACGCAGAACAGCCGCAAAATCGGGCCAGTGGCTCCTGTTTTGCGGCTGATCTGTGTTTGCTGAAGGTATTTTTATTTGATGGTGATCCGGGCGCCCGGTTTGGTCTGGAGCTGATCGTTGAGTTCATTCTCCAGGGCTTCCAGCTGCGAGGGCCGGCCGAAGTTGTACTTGTCCATGGCTTTGGCCACCGGTTTGCGGTAGTACTGGGCATGGGGACCGCGGCGGGCAATGAGGAAGATACTGATGAGGAGGGCTGCCACGCCGCCCCACAGTGCGTAAACCAGGGTCTGCTGACTCGGATTCTGCAGCAGTTTCAGGAGCAGGGCAATGAGCCAGATAAAGAGCACACCGGTATTTAAATTGGCGAACCCATACCAGATCACCAGGATCAGGGATGTGGTGATGAGAAGGAAGGCGGGCATCTCCTGGGAGAAGCTGGCGTGCCAGCGCATGGCGATGGTCATCATCAGCAGATGGAGGACCCAGCCAAGGAACAGGCTGAAGGGATTCCGGACCCAGAACTTCTCATCCATGAGTTCTGCCTTTTCCCGGATGTTGCCATTGACGATGAAGAGGACTATGGCGGTCAGAGCAAGGACTGTGATGGTCCAGCCCAGTTTTTCATAGTGCCACAGGACCGTTGCCAGGGCATAGAGGAGGAAGGAGGCCCCTGCCGTCCAGCCCAGGGCGTGGCGGGTCTTCGCCCGAAGCAGGTCCTGATGGGGCAGGGATCGGGCCTGGAACCAGATGAACCCGGCCAGGGCCAGGAGCGTCAGGAAAAATAAATACCAGACGAAGGCCGGACCCACCAGTGCACCGGGATATTTTGTCTCCATGGTGAGCACATGATTGGCGTTGAGGGGCAGAAAATATGAGATCAGCGTAACGCCGGCCATAATGAGCCAGGTCAGGATATTGATTGATTTCAGTCTGCGGTTTTTTTCAGTGAGCATGATTGCCTCCTGCATGCGGCTGAGAATCCGTTGGATCTCAGTCGGAATCGATGTTTATACTGATTTCATTATAGCAAAGCGGTTCCGCCTGACTATGGCATAAGTATTATGAAACTGTAAATCTTGAGCGGGCCGGGGAGGACCCGTTGAAGGGACTCATGACGGATTTATGAGGGACTGCCGTCCTCGCCGCGCCGGGTCCGCTGGGCCGGCAGACCCAGGATCTCTTCGATGAGGGCGGTCAGGACGTCCAGGTCCTGGACGCCCTCCAGGTAGAGATTGCCCAGGCCCCGGACCAGGATCTTCACAGTGTATTCGGGATATTTTAACGGCAGCAGGCGGGGGTGGGCCACCAAAAGGTCGGTGACCCGGCGGATGGCATGATCCTCCAGCCGCTGGCGGACATAGAGGGAGACCACGGTGCCGCTGCTGGTCCGGATATTCAGCAGGTGTTCATTTTTTTTTACAGTTTCCAGGTAGAAGGCGAGGACGTGGCGGATCACGGTGCGGAAATCCTCCGGCGGCTCACTGAAATCATCCGGGAACGAGGTCGTCACTTCCTCCACGAACTGATCGGCGATGGCGGAGAGGATGGCTTCTTTCTTGGGGAAGTAGTAATAGAACAGGCCCTTGGCCACGTTGATGTGGCGGACGATGTCATCGATGCTGGTCTTTTCATAGCCTTTCAGGATGAAGAGTTCTCTGGCCGCGTCGATGATCTCCTGGCGGCGGATCTCGGGATCTTTTGTAATGCGCATGGGTTCCTCCTATTCCAGGGACTTGAGTGACTCGACCATGTTGATCTTCTTCAGGGCAAAGTGCATGACGAGATTGACGATGGCAGAGAAGAGGAAGGTGAGCGCCAGGGCATACAGGTAGCTGGGCCAGTAGATGATCTTTCCGAACATCATGTTGTCGATCTCCATGGTCTTGATGATGAACTGGTGCAGGGAAGCGCCCAGGGCCAGCCCCAGCAGGCCGCCGAAGAGCGTCAGGAAAATGTTCTCGCGGTAGACATAGGCCGACACTTCGCCGTCCCGGAAGCCCAGGACTTTGATGGTGGCCAGTTCCCGCACCCGTTCGGTGATGTTGACGTTGGAGAGGTTGTAGAGGACGATGAACGCCAGTGCGCCGGCGGAGATGATGAGGACCAGGACCACGTAGATGAGGCTGGACATCTGGTCGTTGAAGGACTCGGAGGTCTCGCTGGCGGAGAAGATCCCCAGGACGCCGTCCTGTGCCATGAGCTCTTCCTGGGTGGCCTTTTCATTGGCCAGGCCTTCGTCGCTGAGCTGGACCCAGGCCAGATCGTAATCGGGCCGCAGGAAGTGGGTCTTCTGGTAGAAGGCCGGGGAGATGTAGATGTAGTTTTCGATGTAGTTTTCGGCGATGCCGGTGACCGGGGCTGAGAACTGACTGCGGTCGGTGTCCTCATAGCGGATGACATCGCCGATCTTTGCCCCGATCTTGTCGGCCAGCTGCTCGGTGATGATGACCCCGTCATCGGTGATGGGCAGCGGGTCGCCGGAGGGACTGCGCAGAACGACGAAGCCGGAGAGCTTGCCGGGTTTTTCCGGGATGGTCAGATTGGCATCATAGGTCCGGTCGGAGCCGGGCACGTGGACTTTCATGGTGAGCTGCTGGGCCAGGGCATAGCCTTCGACGCTGTCCACCGCATCCAGAATGGCATGCAGGTCGCGTTCGGCGGCCGGTTTTTTGGCATCCACAGAGATGATCTGATCGAAAATGAACAGTTCCCTGAACTGGTTGCCCATGATGGCATCCACGGAATCCTTGATGCCGAAGCCCGTGAGGATCAGGGCCGTACAGCCCGAGATGCCCAGGACCGTCATCCAGAAGCGCTTTTTATACAGAAACAGATTTCGGAAGGTGACTTTGCGCGAGAAGGAGAATCGGCGCCACAGGGGCGTGATGCGCTCCAGGAGGATCCGCTTTCCGGCGGGGGGCGCCTTGGGCATCATCAGTGAAGCCGGCCGTTCCCGGATCTCTGAATAAACCGCGGCCAGGGTGGCGCCGACGGTGGAGAGAACGGCAAAGGCCACGGAGAGAGCAGCATAGTAACTGTTGAATTCAATGACATCGCCCGGCACGGTGTACATCATCTGGTAGGCCGTGATGATGACCCGGGGGAAGAGGTTGAATCCGATGAACAGACCCAGGGCCGAACCCAGAAGGGAGGCCAGAAGGGCATAGGTGATGTATTTCCCGGCGATGTAGTTGGCAGTGTAACCCAGTGCTTTCAGGGTCCCGGCCTGGGTGCGCTCTTCCTCCACCATTCGGGTCATGGTGGTGAGGGAGACCAGGGCGGCGACTAAGAAGAAGAAGAATGGGAACACCGTGGCGACTTTGCCGATGCGGTCGGCATTGTCAAACCAGGAGGTATAGCCGGGGTTGCCGTCCCGGGTGTTGACGAACCACTGATCGGGGATCTCCAGGATCTGACGTTCGGCGTCCAGGATCTTCTCATCGGCGTCGGCCAGTTCCCGCTCGGCCCTGGCTTTTTCCACGGCAAACTCAGCTTTGCCTTTTCTGAGTTCTTCCCAGCCTTCGGCGATCTTGGCCTGGCCTTCTTCGATTTTCTGTTCCAGTTCCTCCTCGCCGTTGTCCAGGTCGAGCTGCGCCTGCGCCAGTTTCACATCCCCGTCATCGAGTTCCTTGCGGGATTCATCCAGCCTGGCTTTGGAGGCGTCGATGGTCTTCTTTGCGCTGGCCAGTTCTTTGGCGCCGGCATCCAGTTCCTTTTTGCCTTTGTTGTATTTGGCCAGACCTTCCTCGTATTCCTTTTCGGCTTTGGCCAGATCTTTTTTTGCCTGGTCATACTGTGCCTTGCCGGCATCGTAGGAGGCTTTGGCGCTTTCGTAGCTGGCAGTGACGGTGGCCAGGGAGGTGTCAAGGAAATCCCGGATCACCTGGGGCGCCTCCGGGGTGGTCCAGGGGATGAAGGTGCGGATGTATTCGGCAGTCTCCGGAGACACCGCCTCCACCTGAGCCAGGATCTGATTGTACTCCTCCTCCGTGAGGGTGGGTGCATCGGGGATGGAATCCCGGGCTTCCTGCAGGCCCTCCACGATCTCCCCGAAGGTTTCGATCTGCTGACCCGAAGATTCAATGGTGGCCTCATTCTGAGCCAGCATGGCGTTGCCCTGTTCGATCTGCATTTTGGCGGAGTCCAGCTGGGCTTTGGCCGTGGCCAGTTCCATGTTGGCGGCATCCCATTCGGCTTTCCCCTCCAGGTATTCGTTATAGCCTTTCTGCCATTTCAGGTAGCCTTCGTTGTATTTGAGCCGTCCGTCCAGCAATTCCTGCCGTCCGTCCAGGATCTCCTGGCGGCCGTCGGCGATCTCCTGGCGGGCGGTGGCTTCCTCATCGATGAGGGTGGTCTCGGCCTCCACCAGATCCCGTTCGGCTGCCTTGAGCTCCTCCTCGGCATCGGCGATCTGCCGCAGGGCGTCGGCTTTCTCAGTTTCCAGCTTCTGTTTGTTTTCTTCCAGTTCGGCGGTGAGCTCCGCCGTTTCCCTGGCCATGACATCCTTGCCGATGGCATCGACCTGGCGCTTGACCTCTTCCACGGCATCATCGTATGCCGCCGTCTCGGCGCTGAGGGCAGCAGCACCCGCCACGCGCAGGAAATACTCCGAGGGATCCTCCATGGTGAAGTCTTCCTCGGGAACATACACATAGGTGATGATGGACCCGCTGCCGATGTTAGTGTGTTCCCGCTCAAAGGTGATGTAGAGAGGGGACTCGATGAATCCCACCACCGTGTAATCCTGATCCTTCAGGGAATCGGTCAGCACTTCGCCTTCATCGGCGTCAAACCGGACGGTCTGGCCCAGGGCCAGATCGATGTCCATGTACTTGCCCGTGGCCAGGACGATCTCGCCGGATCGCTGGGGCAGCCGTCCCGCCTGAAGGACCAGTTTGTTCAGCGTCCGGGGGTCGTCATAGGTGGCCGGGTCCATGGAGTAGAGCCGGACCACCATGCGCGTCTCGTCATGGACGAGAAACAGATCCTTTGTATAGGAGGGCTGCATCCGATCGATGCCATCGATGGCTTTGAGCCGTTCGATGTCGGCGGGCTTGTACCCCAAAGGGTTCATGGCCCGCAGATCCATCAGGTTATTGTCCTCATAGTATTTCAGACCGCTCTTGATCATGTCGGGTTTGGTGGCGTTGATGCCTGCAAAGAAGCCGACGCCAAGGGCGATGATGGCCAGGATGGACAAAAACCTGGTAACATTTTTTTTCAGGGAACGCAAAAATTCCCGTATCATTACATTCATGATCCTACCACTCGATCTCGTCCACAGGTTTGGGGTTGTCATTGGTATAGTGTTCCAGGACCCGGCCGCTCTTCATTTTGATGACCCGGTCAGCCATGTCCACCAGAGCGCCGTTGTGGGTGATGATGACCACCGTCACATGGGTCTCCCGGGACAGGTTCTGGAGCAGTTTCAAAATGGCCTTGCCGGTGTTGTAGTCCAAAGCCCCGGTGGGTTCATCGCAGAGCAGAAGTTTCGGGTTCTTGGCGATGGCCCGGGCAATGGCCACGCGCTGCTGCTCGCCGCCGGAGAGCTGCGCCGGGAAGTTTTTCATCCGCTCTGCCAGTCCCACCAGTTCGAGAGCCTGTTCGGGATCCATGGGGTTTTTGGTGATCTCCGTGGCCAGCTCGACATTTTCAACAGTGGTCAGATTCTGGACCAGGTTGTAGAACTGGAAAACAAACCCGATGTCATGGCGGCGGTAATCCGTCAGCTGACGCCGGTTATACTGGGAGATGTCTTTGCGGTCCACCTCCACCAGCCCCGAATCGCAGGAATCCATCCCGCCCAGGATATTCAGGACCGTGGTCTTGCCTGCGCCGGAGGCGCCGACGATGATGCAGACCTCGCCCTTTTCGATCTCGAAGTCCACACCGTCCACGGCGGGAATGGTGACCTCGCCCATCGTATATACTTTTTTAACGTCTTTCATTTTAATAAAACTCATGTTCTTCACATCCTAACAAAATAATCATAACACTGACTGACTCCAAGTCAATTAGATTCCATAAAAATCAAAGAAAATAAATGGATGAAATTTCAAAAATCACTTAACAAAACCAACAAACCACGTTATAATTACTTTTGTAACAAATTTACGGGATGTAGCGCAGTTGGTAGCGCGCTGCGTTCGGGACGCAGAAGTCGCAGGTTCGAATCCTGTCATTCCGACCAAATAAGGTCTCCGATTTTTATCGGAGGCCTTTGTTACTTTTTGGCGTGCCCAGCAAGCCGTTAATTGCTAACTGGTGAAAGTCCA
>CAYYVR010000054.1:0-7361 GCA_964475185.1 uncultured Clostridium sp.
TTCTCTGTTGTCGGATCTCGCAAATCAAACAATGGGATCACAAACTGCGCAGGGCTGTCGGCAGGTCCCAAAAACAGGCTGACATATGATAAGCCCCAGGATGAAAGCGCGGGATCAATAAAATCAGACTTCCCCTGCATCCTTGTCCTGCAGACCGCATGATCAGATCGCACATAAAAATCCTCCGGCAAGCGGCCGGAGGATTTTTAGATTTCTAGTCTTCGAACTTGGCATCGTAGAGCCATGTGTAGCGTTCATCATCAACACGTTCATTCCATGGATCCCCGTCAAAGTGGCGGATCATCCAGGTCGTATACATGACATACCCGGGGGCTACAGCCTGAGGATGTGTCCGTCCGCCGGGAATGGCGGAGAAGGAGCCATCCGTGATCTTAAAGACTTCATCCCCGACAAAGCTGGCGCCGAAGCCCTCCGGCCGGTCAAACAGGAAGAAGTAGGTTTCAGGCTGGCGATGGGAATGGGGAATATAACCCGACCAGTTCCCGCGGTCATTGAGGACTTCACCCAGGACCATGTTGGAATAAGGAGCCGTGCTGTGATCAAACACGGTGGATACCTGACGCTGCGCAACGCCGCCGAACATGCCCTTTGCAGAGTACTTCCATGGGGCGTCTTCGGGACCGTAGAACCTGGCAGGGAACGTCCGGTCATTATGTGTGGCCTGGACCAGGATCTCAGCATCGGAATCAGCTGTGATGGTCACTCTGGTGTTTTTGCAGACATGCAGGGCATACAGTCCTTCGGTGAATACATCTTTTCTGGAAACGGATCTTTTTTCATCTTCCCAGGCAAAGGTGATCTTGCCTTTGAGAAGGAGGATGGCGGTTTCTTCTTCCGGTTTTTCAAAAACTTTTTCATCCCCCTGTTTCATCCGGAACACCCGGATGTCCATCAGCTGATGAGAATATTCATTGTCATACGTGGTTAGGATCTTTTCACCCTTTTCATCAAATTCGGGGTATCCGAATACGGTTAATTTTTCCATGTGATCTGTGTCCTCCTGTGACTTATATCTTTCCATTAGTATTTTCTGGCCCGTTCTCTCCAGTCTTCGATCTCGTCATAAATTTCATTGACGCGTTCGTTATTGGAAACTTCTGCCTGGCCGACATTCCACCATGAATTGTAGCCATCAGTCATTGTCTTGGGAATGACTTTGAGATCGATCAGTACCGGGCGGGTCTGTTTTTTTGCATCGTCCAGGGCAGCATCGAATTCATCCATCGTTTTGCAGGTGTAGGCTTTGAACCCATAGCCTTCCGCGACCCGGGCATAGTCGACCGGGATCAGCGCACCATCGATTTTTCCGGATGATTCATCCCGCCGGCGGAATTCTGTGGCGATGGATCCAACGCCATGGGTCATCTCAAGGTTGTTGATGCAGCCAAATCCGGCATTGTCAAAGACGATGATATTGACCTTGAGTCCTTCCTGGATGGCTGTGGTCATTTCCGAGTTCCCCATCAGGAAGCTGGCATCCCCGACCACCGCATAGATCTCATGTTCCGGTTTGGCCATCTTGACGCCGAGAACAGCCGCTGTTTCATACCCCATGCAGGAATATCCATATTCCGCATGATACGCGCCCCGGCTGTCAGTGGTCCACATTCTCTGCAGACAGGACGGGAGGGATCCTCCGGCTGTAATGATGATATCATCGGCTTCCATTTTTTCACGAAGCTTGGCAATGGCTCCGGTCTGGGTGACATTGCCATTGTACATTTTAACGAACTCTTCCACCGTTCTGGGATCTCTGTCTTTGATGATGGGTTCAAAGTTCTCGTCATAAATGTAAGCCGACAGCCGGACCATTTCCTCATCCCACTTTTTCTTTTCAGCCTGGATCTCTCCGTCATAGGCTGCCCGGTAGTTGCCGGCCCGAAGGGATTCAGAAAGGTTTTCAAGGGTCGCCCGGGCATCGCCCACGGCTTTGACCGCATCCATTTTATAGGCATGATACCGGCTGACATTGATCGTTGCGATTTTAACATCCGGATTCCGGAACTGGGTTTTCGAGCTGGTGACAAAATCTCCCAGTCTCGTGCCCACGGCAAGGACAAGATCTGCCTTTTCAGCGATGTTGTTGGCTGCGGATGTGCCCGTGACACCCATTCCGCCCAGGCAGTAGGGATGGGAGGATTTCAGAGCGGATTTACCCGCCTGGGTCTCACCGAAGGGAATGTTGAACTCTTCACAGAAGTTCTCAAGGGTCTCTCCCGCACCAGAGTATTTGACCCCGCCGCCCACGATGACCACCGGATATTTGGCTTCCCTGATCAGTGCAGCAACGTCCTCGATCTCTTCCTGGGCCGCACTCTGGCGAACGATGCGGTGGACCCGCTTCTGGAAGAAATAATCGGGATAATCATAAGCTTCGCCTTCCACATCCTGAGGCAACGCAATGCAGACCGCACCAGTCTCCGCCGGATCCGTCAGGACCCGCATGGCATTGATCAGGGCTGTCATCAGCTGCTCGGGACGGTTGATCCGATCCCAGTACTTGCAAAGCGGCTTGAACGCATCATTGGTGGTGATGGTCAGGTCGATGGGCCGTTCCAGCTGCTGAAGGACGGGGTCCGGCTGTCTGGATGCGAAGGTGTCAGCCGGGAAGAGCAGCAGCGGAATATTGTTCACTGTTGCGGTGGCCGCTGCCGTCAGCATGTTGGCGGATCCCGGCCCGACCGATGCGGTACAGGCGATGATTTTTTTACGGTCCAGCTGTTTGGCGTAACCGATCGCTGCATGGCACATCCCCTGCTCATTGCGGCCCTGGAGCACTTTCAGATTTCCGGGATCCTGGTCCAGGGCCTGGCCGATGCCCACGGCAATGCCATGGCCGAAAATTGTGAACATGCCTTCCACGAATTTGTTCTCCTGGCCATCTACACTGATGTATTGATTATCAAGGAATTTGACAATCGCCTGAGCGACTGTCATCCGATAGGTTTTGCTCATGATTCAGGTTCTCCTTTTTTTAAAAAAACCAGAGCAACTCATTACTCCGGTTTTTAATTTTTATTCTATGATGTTATGACTATGCGTTTTTTCTGCTGACGGTTTCCCGGATTACTTCCTTGAGTTTCTCAGACGTCAGGCCGTAGACTTCCTGAAGATATTCAACGGGACCGACCTGACCAAACAGATCCATCACACCGTGCTTTTTAAATGCACAGGGAATCCCGGATTCCAGAACCGCTGCGGCAACCGCATCTCCCAGTCCGCCGATGACATTATGATTTTCAGAGGTCACGATCGCTCCGGTCTCTCTGGCGCACTTCAGCACGAGCTCCGTATCAAGGGGCTTGACGGTAAACATGTCCACGACACGCACTGAGATCCCTTCATCCTTCAACTCGGTGGCTGCCTGCATGGCTTCTCCGACCATGAGCCCGGCCGCAATGACGGTCACGTCGTTTCCTTCGTGGATGACATTGCCTTTGCCGATTTCGAAGGTGGAACCTTCCTCGTAAATTTTCTTGTAGGATTTTCTGGTGGATCTCATGTAAGTGAGTCCTTCCCGATCCTTCACATTGCGCAGGACCCAATCGAACTGGACTCCATCTGCCATGTCAAAGACTGTGGCCTCAGGAACAGCTCTCATCAGCGCCATGTCTTCGAAGGGCATGTGGGTACCGCCGTTGAATGCCGCCGTTACACCGGGATCCGATCCCCAGATGCGGGCTGTATTTCCGGCATAGCCGATGGAAATGAAAATCTGATCAAAGGAGCGTCTGGAAGCGAAGGGTCCGAAGGTATGAACATAGGGTTTCATCCCCACGGCGGAAAGTCCGCCGGCAACGCCCATCATGTTAGCTTCGGCGACACCGCAGTTGATTGCCTGCTTCGGGTTGCCCTTCCAGAACTTATATGTACCTGAGGAATTCATCAGGTCAGCATCCAGATAAACAACCTTTTCGTCCTGTCTGGCAACTTCTTCTACAGCATTCGCAAAAACTGACTTATGCACTGCTTTTTCGGTTGAACCATCAAATGCAACTTTATACATACTTCTTCAATGCCTCCTCAATTGATTCCAGCTTTTTATCCAGCACCGCTACGCCCCACTCTGAGTCTTCCCTGGAAAGGGTCACATGGTGATTCAAGAGGTTTTTCTCAACAACTTCAAGTCCAAACCCTTTGACGGTGTTCAGTATGATGAGGGACGGTCTGCCCTTTTCTTTCAATGCAAACTGTACGGCTTCATAAACTTCCCTGATGTCATTGCCATTCACGGATTGCGTATAGAATCCAAAAGATTTCATCTTGGCGGACAGATCGCCCAGGCCCATGACTTCATCCGTCGGTCCGTCCAGCTGCTTTCCGTTGTTGTCAATAAATACGACCAGATTGTCGAGTTTATGATGATTGGCAAACAGGAACCCTTCCCAGGCCTGACCTTCGTTGATCTCGCCATCGCCGGCAAACAAGAATACCCGGTTGGGACGGTCCTGCAGCTTGTACCCCAGCGCCATGCCGATCCCCGTGGAGATCCCCTGACCCAGTGAACCGGTGGTCATATCGATTCCCTTGGTCAGTTTCCGGTCACAGTGACTTGGGAGGTTGGTGCCCGGCTGATTCAGGGTTTCCAGTTCTTCCATTGGAAAATAACCTTTCAGAGCCAATGTGGCATAAACAGAAGGACCGGCGTGTCCTTTGGACATGACCATGACATCCCGGTCTTCCCAGGTAGGATTGGATGGGTCGATTTTCATGACATCCCCGTAAAGGACTGCCAAAGCATCTGCAACGGATAAAGCGCCGCCGATGTGTCCGAAACCTCTGATGGCAACTTCTTTGATCGTTGCAATTCTGATTTCAGCCGCAAACTTATTCAGTTCAAGTTCTAACTTTTGATCCATTTGAAACCTCTCTTTATCATTGATTTTGTTGAAACCATTTACACTTACTGATGACAAACTTAGCTTCCTTAAGTATAAAAGAAAAATCGAAGGGTGTCAAGGTAAATGATCATATATAATCATTGAATTAATCTTTTTAGGCAGACCTTGATTTCCTTTTCTGTAAATTATGGATAAATAGTTAATAATTTGATAATTTTAACTTCGGTAATCACCGTCTGCATGATTAAATTGACTAAATCCTCTTTTCAACGTAAAATTCAAGTAATGACTACAGGAGGAAAACTATGCTATTACAGAGGCAACAGGAGATCCTTGCAGAGGTGTCAAAAAAAGGCACCCTATCCGTCAATGAGCTTATTTCTATGATGAATACCTCGCCCGCAACGGTACGCCGTGATTTAAAGATTCTTGAAAAAAATAATTACATCCTGCGATCCCATGGTTACGTCCATTCCGTCAGCCAGGCCGAAAATATTCTGCCGGTCAACAAGCGGTCTCTGGTGGCAGCTTTTGAAAAACAGAAGATCGCCGCCATGGCTGCAAGCTTTATCAAAGACGGCATGACACTCATCCTTGATTCGGGAACGACCTGTCAGGAGATCGCCCGTCAGATCCCCGAGAAAAAGGTGACCGTGGTCACCAACTCCATTGAGATATGCCGTATTTTACTGAATTCAGAAGCAAAAGTCATTTCCTGCGGCGGTATGCTGTTCAAGGAACAGCAGTGTTTTCTGGGACCTGATGCCACTGCTTTTTTGAAAAATATCGAAGTTGATTTATGTTTCGTCGGTGCGACCGGGGTCCGTTCCACCAGCGGACTGACTACTTCAAGTCCATTGCAGCTCGATTTTAAAAAACAGGCGATCCAGGTGTCCACTCGAGCCTATGCGGTATTCGACACCACAAAGTTTTACTCCGCTAATCTTTATTTATTCGCAGGTTTTGATGAGCTGGACGGTGTGATCACCAATAAGCCCGCAGAAAATTCCAAGGAAGCTGAACTTCTCAAGACCATCGAAAAAAATGGAACTGATGTGTTTATCGCAACCTGATTCAAAATAATCACAAATAATCAATATGTCGGATCTCGTTTTTGCCATATCCGTAAAGTGTTCTCGTATAAGCAAAATCAAATGGCAATCAAATCCCATTTACAATGAAATTTTCCTTTGGAAAACGGTACAACGATTGACACTTTTGATTATTTTGGTATATAATGATTAAAAGTGATTATTTCTCAGTAAAAATCAGAGGAGTTGATTATATGAACGTTGAACTCGGCATTGACACCCGAACTCAGACTGTATCCATTGAGGATGCGCGACTCGTCGGAATAGCAGAGCAAAATGAGTTTTCCGTCAGTACGACCGGAGCTGATGCTGTGGTGGCCGCACTGGCCAGTCCGATCGGAACGCCGAAACTGCAGTCCCTGGTGAAACCAGGGGATCGGATCGCCATCATTACCTCGGACCTCACCCGGCCCTGCCCTTCCTCTGTGATCCTGCCGCCGATTCTTGAAGAACTCAGAACCGCCGGCTGTAATCCAGAAGATATCACCATCGTATTTGCTTTAGGCGGACACCGCACCCAGACTGAAGCCGAAAAACGGAAATTAGTGGGCGATTCGATTTACGATCAATACAACTGTGTGGACTCTGATTCAAATGATGTCATCCACATGGGTGAAACAAGATCAGGTACCCCTGTGGACATTACCCGAAGCGTTGCAGAAGCCGATTTTCGAATCGGTGTGGGCAATATTGAATATCATTATTTCGCCGGATACTCTGGCGGAGCCAAAGCCATTATGCCCGGTTCCTCGACCTGGGAAGCCATCCAGGCCAATCACCGGATGATGGTCCGGCCCGAAGCCTGTGCCGGCAATCTCATCGGCAATCCCGTACGGGACGACCTGGAAGAAGCAATTGAACATTGCTCTTTGGACTTTATTGTCAATGTCGTACTGGATGAACATAAAAAACTGATCTACGCAGTGGCCGGTCACTTCATTGATGCGCATCGCGTGGGCTGCAAGTTCCTCGATGGGATCTACTCGATCCCCCTGAAAGAAAAAGCCGACATCGTCATCGTTTCTCAGGGCGGCGCCCCCAAGGATCTGAATCTGTATCAGACTCAGAAGGCACTGGATAATTCCAAGTACGCCATCAAAGACGGCGGGACCATCATCCTGGTCGGTTCCTGCAAGGAAGGCCTGGGAGAAGAAACTTTTTCCGAATGGATGGAGTCTGCTTCAGAACCTGCGGATCTGGTCCGGCGGATCCATGAAGATTTCCAGTTAGGCGGACACAAAGCCGCTGCCATTGCCATGGTGATGGAAAAAGCGAAAATTTACATGGTGTCGGATATGCCCGATGAACTGGTGCGCAGTATATTTATGGAACCTTTCCATACAGTCCAGGAAGCCCTGGATGCAGTCACCCGGGAACTGGGCAGGGATTCAACGGTTTATGTGATGCC
>CAYYVR010000054.1:7461-15804 GCA_964475185.1 uncultured Clostridium sp.
AACGGTAGTAATGGTAACAACAATATAAAACACAAAGGAGTTTGTAAAATGACAAAAATCAAAGTCGGAGTCGCTGGTTATGGTGTTATTGGTCAACGGTTGGCAGATGGAGTTGCCCTTCAGGGGGACATGGAATTAGTCGGTATTGCCGATCTTGCCCCGACCCTTTCCATCATGGCACTGAAAGAAAAAGGCATGCCCTACGATCTCTATCTGGTCGAGGGTGCAGACAAGGCAAAGTTTGAAGAACGCAACATTCCTGTTGCCGGTTCTTTTGAAGACCTCGTCAACAAGGTAGATATCATGCTGGATTCCTCACCGGGCGGTGTCGGAATGAAAAACAAGGCCCTTTATGAAAAGCTTGGAAAGAAAGCTATTTTCCAGGGCGGTGAGGCCAACGAAGTGGCAGATGTGTTCTTCCACGGCTATGCCAACTTTGACAAAGGCGTCGGACAGGATTATCTGAAGCTGACCTCCTGCAACACCACCGGCCTCATTCGTGCCGTGGATTGCCTGGACAGAGCGCACGGTCTGGAAAAAGTTGCCATCACGATCATCCGCCGTGTGGCAGATCCCGGCGACTACCACAGAGGTCTGACCAACGCACTCATGGTCGATAAGGCACCCTCCCACCAGGCACTGGATCTGATGACCATCATGCCCCACGTTGCAGCCACCGGAATCCTGATCCATACCCCGGTCACCCACGGACATATCATCACTGTGGTGGCATCGGGCAAAGAAAAGATCACAAAAGAAATGGCTCTGGAAGCTTTCTCCAACCATCCGAGAATCCGTATGGTCCGCATCGATGACGGATTCAAGGGCAACGCGTCCCTCTTCCGCTATGCCAGAGATCTTGGCAACTCAAGAGGCGATATGTATGAAATCGCCATTTGGGAAGATACCATCGTAGAGACCGGCAATGATGTCATGTTTGCGATCAACATCCCCCAGGAAGCTGTGACCATTCCTGAAACCATGGATGCCATCCGTGCCGCTACCAAGATGCAGGAAGACGGAAAAGAAGCCACCGATACGACCAACAAATATCTGGGAATCGGCAAATGGAAAATAAAATAAAATCCCTGCAGGAAGCTGATCTGAAAGGGAAACGAGTCCTGCTCAGACTGGACATCAACTCCCCCATCGATCCGGAAACCAAAAAGATCGTGAATACCAACCGCATCGAGAAATCGCTGCCTACGCTCAGGCATCTCATCGAACAGGGGGCAAAAACAGCCATCATCGCCCACCAGGGTGATACGCTGGATTATCAGAATCTGATCCCGCTGAGCGAACATGCTGAAAAACTGTCAGCCCTCCTGGGGGTGCCGGTCCCGTACATCGATGATGTATGCGGACCTGCCGCTCTCGAACTGGCAGGATCTGTGGAAGAGGGCGGATTGTGCCTGCTGGGCAATCTGAGGTATCTGGCCGAGGAAATCTCCACCTTCGAAACGGTGGTCAAACTCTCCCCCGCTGACATGGTCAGCACCTGGCTCGTTCGGAGTCTGGCACCCCATTTCGATCTGTATGTGAATGATGCCTTTGCGGCCGCTCACCGTTCCAGCCCCTCCATGGTCGCATTTCAGGAAGTTCTCCCCTCCTATGCCGGAGAATTGTTCTTTCAGGAATATTCGACGCTTTCCAAGGTTCTGGAAAATCCTGCCCGTCCCTCGGTATTTGTCCTGGGCGGCGCCAAGATCTCCGATGCCTTCGGGATGATGGAACAGGTCCTGTCCAATCAGACGGCGGATAAGATCCTGACCTCGGGCATCACCGGTGTGGTCATGCTCATGGCCAAAGGCTATGATGTCGGCCCAACCTATTATGAATTCCTCAGGAGCAAAAAGCTGCTTGATTTTGTCGAGCCGGCCAAAAAGTATCTGGATCAGTATGGTGACAAGATCTTGTTTCCAATAGATCTTGCCATTGAAGAAAATGGCGCCAGATCGGAGATCTCCATTGAGGATCTGCCCGTGAAGGATGCCAGTTATCTGGACATCGGCGAAGAGACGATCCGAACGTACTCCGAATACATCCAGAAAGCGGGTACCATCTTTGTCAACGGCCCGGCTGGTGTGTATGAAAATCCGCTATTCGGCAAGGGGACCCGGGAAATATGGCATGCCATCGCAAAATCTGAGGGTTATTCAGTCATTGGCGGCGGTGATACAGTCAGCGCTGCAGGAAAATTCATTGATCTGAAGGACATCAGTTATGTCTGCACCGCCGGCGGTGCCATGGTCCAGTTCATGACCGGTGAAACACTGCCTCTGATCGCAGCCATGAAAAACTCGAAAAAATAACGCAAAGAGAAGGATCTGCTACATGAATTATTATGAAAAAGCACTCAAAGCCCACGAAGAGTGGGCCGGCAAGATCAGCACTGAGCTGAAATGCCAGCTGGAATCCCAGGAAGATCTGTCCATCGCCTACACGCCCGGCGTTGCGCAGCCCTGCCTGGAAATCGCTAAAAATCCGGAAGATGCCTATAAATACACCTGGAAGGGCAACACCATTGCCGTCGTTTCCGACGGATCCGCTGTCCTTGGACTGGGCAACATCGGCGGTGCCGCCGCAATGCCCGTTATGGAAGGAAAATGCGTCCTGTTCAAGCACTTTGGCGGTGTCAATGCCGTTCCGCTGTGTATCGATACTCAGGATACGGAAGAAATCATCAAGTTCGTCAAAAACATCGGCCCCACCTTTGGCGGGATCAACCTGGAAGATATCTCAGCCCCCCGGTGCGTGGAGATCGAACGGCGGCTCATCGATGAAATGGATATTCCGATCTTCCATGATGACCAGCACGGCACGGCCATCGTAGTCACAGCTGCCCTGATCAACGCGCTCAAACTGGTCAATAAAAAACCAGAGGAAGTGACCGTTGTGGTCACCGGAACCGGCGCAGCCGGCTCTTCCATCATCCGCATGCTCAAAGACTGGAGCATCAAAGAGGTCTATGCCTATTCTTCAAAGGGCATCATCACCCGGGCCAATGCCGGAGACAACTTCGTCAAGAAAGAGATCGCCGAGATGACCAATACCGATCAGGAAGAACTTTCCCTGAAAGATGCGCTGGCCAAAGCCGATGTTTATATCGGTGTTTCAGCCCCCGGCATCGTGACAGAGGAAATGATCAGTGGTATGAAAGAAAATTCCATTGTCTTCCCCATGGCCAACCCAGAACCGGAGATCCTCTATGAGGCAGCCAAACGGGCCGGCGCAAGAGTAGTCGGTACCGGCCGGTCGGATTTCCCGAATCAGGTCAACAACGTCCTGGCATTCCCCGGACTGTTCAAGGGCGCTCTTAAAGTCAGAGCCTCCAAGATCACCCAGGAAATGAAATTTGCAGCAGCTGAAGGTCTGGCTTCACTGATCAGCGATTCAGAGCGGAGTGAAGATTATGTCATTCCAAAGCCCTTTGACCCAAGAGTTGCTGATGTCGTAGCCGAAGCAGTAGCCAACAAAGCTGTGGAACAGGGACTTTCCAGAATTTAGTGATTAAACCCATTTCCTGCTAATCAAAAAGACTGAGATCCGCTGTGGATTTCAGTCTTTTTTACTGATGAAATTATTTTTGTTCTACAGTGACTGTAGTGCCCATTTAGTAATTACATCGAGAATTGGAATTGTGATAATTGATAGAATAGTCGTAATGCATTGCAGTCGTGAGGTTAATTCATAGTTTCCGCCATAGTTTGAAGCTATGATTGGCCCTGAGGCTGATCCTGGCATGCCGATGATCACAACAGGAATAACCAGGGGCAATCCCCTCACGCCAGCAGCGCTGAGTATGAGAAGCAGAAGAAAAGGCAGTAGCAACAAGCGGTAAATGGAAACGAACAGGGGTTTGATATCAATGAAGAATTTACTCAAGTCAAACTCAGCAATGATCAACCCTGTGGTGATCATCGCAAGGGGTGTCGCCGTAGCTCCGAGTGTTGCAATGAGCGTTTGGATTTCCGTTGGAAAATCAACATTTAGTATAAACATGGAAAATCCAATTAAAATAGCAATAATTGCCGGATTCAGGAAATGTCGGATGTTAATTTTTTCGTCTTTTTTAAATATATGAACTCCGTAAGTCCATTGAAGCACATCAAAAATCAGATTAAACATGGCAGCAAGGAAGACTGCTTCTACGCCGAAAAGAGCAGCCACTACCGGGTAGCCCAGGAATCCCACGTTTGAAAAGCTCATAATGAATCGATAGGGTGCCATTTCATCCTCAGTCAATAACCTGGTTCTCCCAAATAGGCTTGAAAGTCCGAGGATAATAGCATAAGATGCAAAACTCAACAACACCATGTCCAAACTTGATCTCATCAATTCTTTGGAATAGCTGAAGTTCATACTGTTTATAAGAAAAGCTGGCAAGCTGACATACATAATGAGTCTAGATAAATCCAAGCGAAATTTATATGTAACCAAATTCGTCCGCCGAATCAGAAAGCCTATGCCGATAAATGTCAAAATTTGCAAAAGAATAAGAAACGCTGTCATGGGATACCTCTCAAATAGAATAAGCCAGATAAAATCTGGCCTATTCATTATTCTAATTTATTTATTTTACTTCAGAAATTTTAACAGGACGATTTTCTTTCATGGAGAGATTTCCGGCAACTGCAATAAGGATTGGCTGCAATCCCGCTTCAATATCGATGGGGACTTCAGAGTCATTATTGATCGCATCGACGAAAGCCTGAGCTTCATTTGCATAGGAATCCAGATAACGCTCGAGGAAAAAGAACAGCGGCTTCTCATTATTAACGCCATCAACCGTAGAAACAACGGCAGTGGATAATGTATCATTTTGTGTTTCAACAGCGCCTTTTGAACCAAAAACTTCACAGCGCTGATCATAACCATAAACTGCCTGGCGGGAATTATCGATCACAACCATGGTTCCGTTGGCCATTTTTAAAGTAACAATAGCTGTATCAATATCCCCTGCTTCCCCTATGGCTGGATCCACCAAGTTAGCACCTACTGCATAAATTTCTGTGACTTCACTTCCAGTTAGGAATGCTGCCATATCAAAATCATGGACTGACATATCCATAAACATGCCTCCTGATGATTTTACATACTCTGCCGGTGGAGCCTGTGGATCTCTGGATGTGATCTTCGCGTAATGGACTTCACCAATTTTTCCGGAATCGATAACTTCCTTGACGGCCATGAAGTTATGGTCAAAACGACGATTAAAGCCAACCTGATATTTTAAGTTTGTGCCTTTCAATGCATCCTGAACTTCTTGAATTTCCTTTATGTCCTGTGAAATCGGCTTTTCACACAAAATGTGCTTGCCTGCTTTGATTGCTGCCAGTGAGATCTCAGCATGCGTCGTTGTTGGTGAGCAAATTACAATAGCATCAACTTCCGGATCATGAAGGATATCCATGTAATCCTTAGAGAATTTCTCAACACCATACTGTGTGCCCCATTCCTTTGCTTCATCATTCAGATAAGGATCTGATATGGCTATTACTTTAGCTCCATTGACCTTGGTTGAAATACTCTTTGTGTGAACCTTTCCGATTCTGCCTGCGCCTATAATTCCAATTTTTACCATTTTTATCCATTCCTTTATATTAGATTATTTTCTGATAATAGTTTTTTGATCGCACTTATGGCCAGTGACGAATTCATTTTAGGAAATAATTCAAATCCAATTGTTTTATCATATCCAACCTTGCCAAGAATCCGGAACAATTTTTGATAATCGATTTTTCCGGTTCCGGGTTCACCACGACCATCCGAATCGGCAATATGAATATGACCAATTTGATCAGCATAGTTTGTGAGTGTACTTTCCATATCCTCGCCATTTAAATGCATATGATAGGAATCGTATAAAACTTTTAATCGCGGAGAATTGATTTTCATAATAATTTCCGCCGCCATTTCGGTACTTTGCAGAAAATTACCCACATGTTCGACATAAACATTCAAAGGCTCCAGGCAAAGGTTAATTTCATATTTCTCTGCTAATTGGGCTGCTTTTTCTAGTGTCCCATACATGTTAAGTAATTTTGCAGTAAATGAGACTCCTGAGTAATCATTAATTACATTCCCATTGGAATCCAACGCATTCGAATGGACTGCCAATCCTTTGCTGCCGCAGGATACAGCAAATTTCATCTGAGATTCCAAATAATCGAGATAAGCTTCTTCATTATCAGGTTCTATGATGCTGACTTTGTCATCACCGTTAAAGCTCAACAGTCCGATGCCTGCATTCTTCAAAAGAGTTTTTATCCGATGCGGATCACGCCCCTGTGAATTCCAAAATTCGACGTAGTCGAATCCATCCAAGGCAGCTTGTTTGATTCGGTCATCGAAAGGAATTTCATTATATACTGAATCGATGCAAATACTGGTTTTCAATCTACACCCCTTATCGGCCCATAGCCTGCTTGATTGTTCGCAGAGACATGCGGATTCCATCCATTGGGTCTAGCGTCAGATCCTCCATCTCGAGTGAAACTGCGTCGTGATATCCTTCAGATCTAATGACTGAGAAAAATTCTGCCCACCATTGGACTCCGTGACCTGCTCCCACCGCTACATAATTCCATGAACGATTTGCATAGGCTTCAATGGGCTTAGTATCTAAATAACCATTCGATCCAATCAGACGTCTCTCTGGTCTTGAGTCTTTTGCATGTACATGATAGAGCGCATCACCCAGTTCTCTGACTGATTCAATAGGATCTCCTCCCATCCAGAACATGTGGCTGGGATCAAGATTCATTCCAATAATTGGACCAATTTCCTTTCTCAGTCGGAACATTGTTTCTGGATTATAAACTAACTGCCACCCATGATTCTCCAAAGCTATTTGCCGAATGCCAAAGTTTTCGGCCGCCCGGCTTATATTCATCCATTTTGGAATCGCAACTTCTTCCCATTGGTATTTTAAAATATCCTGAGTTTCGGGAGGCCAGCTAGTCGTGACCCAAACTGGCGTTGAATCGTTTTTTGAACCTGGTGGGAGTCCGCTCATCATCACAACTTTTTCAATATCAAGAAGTGATGCCAATTCGAATGTTTTCATTGTGATCTGGTAATCCTCAGTGTATGCCAGAGGATTACCAGAACAATTTAAGGCCGAAATCTTAAGGTCATACTTATCTAAAGTATTTTGAAATATTTTGCGTTGTTCTTTGCTTTTCATTAATTGATCAAGATTCAAATGAGGAGCTTTTGACCAGTTACCCGTTGTAAATTCTATGGCTTCAACACCCATAGAACTTGTAATTTCAAGCATTTTTTCTAAGCTCAAATGCCCTAATGAATCTGGTATAAAACTGATTTTCATTATTTTGTTGTGGCCAGACGTCTGGCTTTTTCTTCGCTTCTATTTCTTCTTACGTCGATATAGACAGAAATAATAATAACCAAACCAACAACGATAAACTGCATATCACTTGAAGCATTGAGTAAAGTTAAACCATTTCGGATAACACTAATTATAAGTGCTCCGATCAGTGTTCCCCAAATTGTCCCTTTACCTCCTGTAAATGATGCGCCTCCGATGATACAGGCGGCGATCGCATCCGTATCGTAGGGGGAAATTGCTGATGAAGGATTAGCAACACCAGACCTTCCGATGATGATTATCCCTGCAATGGCAGCCACAAATCCGGATAAACCATAAACAAAAATCAATATATTGTCGGTATTTATACCTGAAAGACGCGTTGCTTCAAGGTTGCCTCCAACGGAGTAAATTGCCCGACCAAGAGCAGTATGCTTCAACAAAATATGGAAACCGATAAACGCAATGATCATGGCAATAAATGCAATGGGAAAACCACTGAATCCCTCAGCTCTGAATAAATCTTTCGAACCAAGCCATGTGACACCAGCCGGAAATCCACTGATGGTACGTGTTGCCACTACATATAATGCAAGACCAGCCAGCACATTTTTCATACCCAGTGTGGAGACAAAGGGATGAGGCAATTTAAGTTTCGTCAATAGTACTCCATTTGTAATGCCCACTAAAGTACCACTTAAAATGGCTGCCACAATCAAAATGAATGCATTGTCAATGCCAAACCTGCTAAGCAGCATTCCCGCGACACTGGCACTTAACACCGCGTTTGCACCTACAGACAAATCGATTCCCGCAGTGATCAATACCACCAGCATGCCAGAAGCAATAAAGCCATTGACTGCAGTCTGTCTGAGAATATTCATAACATTATTGATACTCAAAAAATTCGGCGAGACGATGGCCAGTAAAAACGAGAGCACGAAAAGTGCTAAAAGCGGAGCCAATGTTTTCATTAATTTCTGAAGTTGATTATTTTCCATTACACTAGT
>CAYYVR010000055.1:0-15798 GCA_964475185.1 uncultured Clostridium sp.
TCCGACTGGACTTTCACCAGTTAGCAATTAACGGCTTGCTGGGCACGCCAAAAAGATTCCATTCAGCACTGCCAGAGGCGGTGCTGATTTCTATTTACAGGCGGATCGACAGGTTGATAATCAGCTTATGCCATATAGTTTCGGCACTGGCGGATCGCCACTGGATCTGAGGCGGTTTAAAACGATTTCAATTTGTATGCATAATTCACGCAAAGTTTATGCAGAATCACCCCGATCTGCCCTTTATTCAATTGTAAATGCATATACGTCTTTGCTATAATAACATGACAGGCTATTGTAATCATGCAATTTTACCGGAGGTAAAAAATGGAAAAAGATATTCAGGCAAATCCTGCCAGAGAAGCTGGCAAATACGACGTTTCCGGTGTCGGAACGGTGAAGATCTCAGAAGAAGTGGTAGGTGTTATCGCCGGGATTGCAGCAACTGAGATCGAAGGTGTCTCGGGTCTGAATCCCACGACGACTCGCGGGATCACCCAGGTCTTCACGGGCAAACGCAACGTCACCAAGGGTGTCAAAGTCACCATCGATGAAAAAAAATCTACCATTGACATGATCATGTCCGTGGAATATGGATACAACATTCCCGAAGTGGTTCAGGCCGTGCAGGAAAATGTTATGACCACGGTGGAGAACATCACGGGTCTGAAAGTATCGGAAGTGAACATCATGGTCAATAACATTTCTGTGAAGAAACACGAAGCGGCAGTGAAAGATGCAAAGTAAGCCGAATCGCCGCAAGTCCCGTGCCATTGCCATGGAGCTCCTGTATTCCAATACAGTCAATGTACGCAGTGAGGAAATTACCGATGAATTCCTCGAAGAATTCATCGACATCAGCGAAACCACCGAGAAGCTCGACATCGCCTACATCAAGACCATCACCAAAGTGACCGGAGAACAGGAAGCGTTCCTGAAAAATGTGATCCGGCCTTTTCTGAAGGAATGGACCCTGGAACGGGTCTCAAGAGTCAATCTGGCCATCCTCAAGATCGCAGCGGCGGAGATCCTCTTCATGGACGATATTCCCGAACGGGTGTCGCTCAACGAAGCACTGGAACTCTCCAAGATCTATTCTGACGAAGAATCCACGGCCTTCATCAACGGCGTGCTGGATAAGATCCTGAAGGCCAAACAGAAGGGCACCCTCCCGGAAGCAATGACCCCGCAAGCGCCCGAAGCGGCTGAAGGGGAAACGGAAGGCCCCGGATCAGATGCACCAGATCCCGAAGCAATGGAATCAACGGATTCACCTGAGGGAACGGAAGCACCGCAATCAATGGATTCAACTAAGGGAACTGAGGGAACGGAAGCAACGGAAGAGGCAGCTGCCCAGGCAGTTTCCGAAGCCGGATCTGAGAAACCAGCCAACGCAGTTTCACAGTCCGACATAGAAACGCCCAACATAGAAAGGCTCGACGCAGAACAGCCTGCAGAAGAAGCTTAAGCGGTTATTCAAAAACCATTCATCATTATTCAGGGTCCCCCCGGATCAATGGATCGCAAGGGGAGCGGAATCAGCTGAAAAGACCCGGACAGACGACCGGGCAAATAAAAATCAAGTGGAGGATCACACGATGGGAAACATCATCAATGTTAAGGAACTGGCAGCCAAGTACAAGGAAGATATCAAGGCATTTGCGCAGAAACGGGAATTGGACGGAAAATCCGTGCCGACCCTGGCAACGGTCCTGGTGGGAGACGATGAAGGCTCCAAGTATTACCTGCAGAGCCAGACGAAGGTTGCCAAGTCTCTGAATCTGGGCAAAGTCAATATCACGCTGCCGGAGGAAACCACGGAGGAAGAACTCCTGGCTGCCATCAATGATCTGAACACCGATCAGAATGTCCATGGCATCATGGTTTTGTTCCCGCTGCCCAAACACATTGACGGCAAGAAAATCTCGGCCGCCATTGCCAGAGAAAAAGACATCGACGGCGTCAATCCGGTCAACGCCGGACTGCTCTTCATGGGCGACCGTGCGTTCGTGCCCTGCACGGCCAAGAGTGCCCACACCATCATCAAAGAGACGCTGGGGGATATCACCGGGAAGAACGTTGTCATCGTCGGCCGTTCGAATATCGTCGGCAAACCCCTGGCCATGCTGCTTCTGGCAGACCATGCCACGGTCACCATGGCGCACTCCAGGACCAGGAATCTGCCGGAGATCACCAAAAAAGCGGATATCGTCGTAGCCGCCGTGGGCCGTCCCCACATGTTCACTGCTGAATATTTCAGCCCGGGTCAGACCGTCATTGATGTCGGCACCTCGGAAAAGGACGGAAAAATCACCGGGGATGTCAAAACCGATGAAGCCGCGGAGATCGTGGAGCACATCACATCCGTGCCGGGCGGTGTCGGTGCCATCACCACCACCATTCTCATGAAGAATGTCTGTGAGGCCTCGGAACTTGAATATTAAGGTTCTGACGGTCACTTCTTTAAATAATTACATCAAACGGATCATTGACGCGGATTTCATTCTGCGCAATGTCAAAGTCCAGGGAGAGATCTCCAACTTCAAAGCCCATTCATCGGGGCACCTCTATTTTACTCTGAAAGATCAGGGTTCCCGCATCAATTGTGTGATGTTCCGTCAGGAACGTCAGAAGCTTTTAGTCCTGCCTCGGGATGGTGACCAGGTCACCATCCTGGGACGGGTTTCAGCTTATGTCCAGGGGGGGACCTATCAGATCTATGTGGATGATCTGCAGGGAGAGGGCACCGGTGATCTTTATGCGAAGTTTCTGGAGATCAGGGAACGGCTGGCCAGGGAAGGTCTCTTTGACGAATCGGCCCGCCGCCCCATCCCGACCAATCCCAAGAAGATCGCCGTCATTACATCACCCACCGGCGCGGCCATCCGCGACATCATCAAAGTCATGCGCACCCGGAATCCGGGCCAGACGCTGGTGATCTATCCCGTTAAAGTCCAGGGCGACACGTCAGAGGCGGAAGTTTTGGCAGCCATCGAAGCCGTCAACCGCCGCCAGGATATCGATACACTGATCCTTGCCCGGGGCGGCGGGTCCATTGAAGATCTGTGGTCCTTCAACTCCGAAGCCATGGCTTACGCCATCCGGGCGTCGAAGATCCCGGTGGTCACGGGCATCGGCCACGACATCGACTTCACCATCGCCGATTTCGCAGCGGATCTGCGGGCGGCAACGCCCAGTCAGGCGGCCGAGCTGACCATCCCCAACACCGCGGACGATCTGGCGCAGGCTGCGCAGCTGCGCCGCCGCATCCGCCATCTGATGGAAGCCCGCCTGCGCAGTGAACGGAGTGATCTGGCCATCAAAACCCGGTTTATCCGGCAGAACGATCCGCGGGTCATTTTAGTCAATGAAATGAAGACGGTTTCGGATCTGAAGGATCGGCTGAAAAGTACAATGACCGGCCGTCTGGATAAGGATGAACGAATTCTCGAACGCGGCCGCTCGCTGCTCAAAGCCTACAATCCCTACAATGTGCTGGAAAAAGGCTATTCCATCGTCCGGAACGAACAGGACCAGGTGGTGTCCACCGTCGATACCCTCGACGGCGCACAGATCTTCCGGATCCGGGTAAAGGACGGCGAGGCCGCCTATGAAAAAGGAGTCAAACTCAATGGATAACAGTAAAAAAACAGCGGATCGGGCCAAGGATCAAAGTCAGGTCAGTTACGAACAGCTCATGGACGAGCTGTCCGCGGTTCTGAAAATCATGGAAAACGCCGCCGCCAGCCTGGAAGACCAGCTGGTGAACTACGAAAAGGGCATGAAATTATGCCAGGAACTGGAGGACCGGCTCAAGCAGGCAGAAGAAAGGATCCTGGTCATCAACGCGCAGGGACAGGAAGAGGAATTTGAATAACAAAGAAACTGCTGTAGCCCTGATCAAAACAAAACAGGCACACATTGAAGCGGCGCTGGCAAGCTGCCTGGATCTTCAGTGTCCGGCCCGGCTGAAGGAAGCCATGACGTACTCGCTCCTGGCCGGCGGCAAGCGCTTCCGTCCGCTGCTGGTCCTGGCATCCGCCCAACTGGCCGGACTGGAGGAGGAACAGGTCCTCCCCATGGCCTGCGCCATGGAAATGATCCATACCTACTCCCTGATCCATGACGATCTGCCGGCCATGGACAACGATGATCTTCGCCGGGGCAAGCCCACCAGCCATAAAGTATTCGGTGAGGCCATGGCGATCCTGGCAGGGGATGCGCTGCTCAACGAAGCCCTGCTTATGCTCATGAAACATTACGGCGGGACACCCTCCGGGGCTGCCGCCATGGCGGCAATCGCCGCCTCTTCCGGAAAAGACGGCATGATCGCCGGACAGGTCCTGGATATCCAGTCCCAGGGACAGCCCATCGATCTGACCACGCTGGAGGAGATGCATCGCAACAAGACCGGTGCCATCATCACATCCTCCCTGACCGCCCCGCTGCTATTAGCCGGAAGCTCCGGCGAGACGGTCCGGGCCATGAGGGAGTTTGGACAAACCCTTGGGATCTTTTTCCAGATCCAGGATGATATCCTGGATGTGGAATCGGATGCCCGGACCATGGGCAAAACCGTGGGCAAAGACGCCCGGGATGAGAAATCGACGTTTGTTTCGATCCTCGGACTGGACGCATCGAAACAGCGCCTGAAGGAACTTGACGGAAAACTCCGGGCCTTCGCTCTTGCCCGGGGAAGCAATGCAACGCTCCTGCAGGCCATCGTGGAAGTATTCGCCCAGCGCGATCATTAGAGGTTATCTATGTATGAAATGTTGAAAAAATACCGGGGACCGCAAACACTCCCGGACATGAACCTGGATGAACTGAGCAAAATGGCCGAAGAGATTCGTGCCTTCCTCATCCAGTCCGTCTCCAAGACCGGCGGACACCTGGCACCGAATCTCGGGGTGGTGGAGCTCACCATTGCCCTGCACAACGTGTTTGATTTCAAAGTCGACCGGCTGATCTTCGATGTGGGTCATCAAAGCTACGTCCATAAGATCCTCACCGGCCGGGCGGGGGGCTTTGCCAAACTCCGTAAATACGGGGGAATGGCCGGTTTCCCAAAACGCAGTGAATCGGTCTATGATCATTTCAACACCGGTCACGCCTCCACCTCCATTTCCGCCGCCCTGGGCATGGCCCGGGCCCGGGACATCAAAGGCCAGGACCATTCGGTGGTCTGCGTCATCGGAGACGGTGCCTTCAACGGCGGCATGATCTGGGAGGCGCTCAATGATGTCGGCTTCCGCCACACCCCCATGATCATCGTCCTCAATGACAATGAAATGAGCATTTCCCGAAACGTCGGATCCATGAGCCTTTATCTTTCCAAACTGCGCAGTGATGTGCATTATGAGAAACTCAAAGCCTCCTTCCAGAAAAATGTCGAAAAGCTCCCCATGGGGGACTCGCTTTCCCACGGCGCCAAATGGGTCAAAGACTCCGTCAAGGCCATGGTCGTGGATCAGGAAGGTATGATTTTTGAAAATATGGGAATAAAATACCTGGGGCCTGTGGACGGACACAACATCAGGGAAATGAGCAAGATCCTGAAGAAAGCCCGGGAATACGACGGGCCGGTCATCGTCCATGCCATCACCCAGAAAGGCCGCGGCTATGACTTTGCCGTCCAGCATCCCGATAAATTCCACGGCATCGCGCCCTTTGACTGTGAAAACGGAGAGGTCTGCTTCGCCTCCGGGAACAATTATTCCAAAGTATTCGGCAATACCCTCACCGCCATGGCTGCACAGGATCCGGATCTTGTGGCCATCACGGCGGCCATGCCTCAGGGCACCGGCCTCACCGGGTTTGCCAAAGCCTATCCTGACCGGTTCTTTGATGTCGGCATCGCCGAGGAGCATGCCGTCACACTGGCAGCGGGCATGGCGGCATCGGGTCTGAAGCCCTATGTGGCGATCTACTCCACCTTCCTGCAGCGAAGTCTGGATCAGCTGATCCACGATGTCTGCATCCAGGAACTTAATGTCACGTTCTGCCTGGATCGCGGCGGCATCGTCGGGGATGACGGCGAGACGCATCAGGGCGTCTTTGATATGGCCTATCTGTCTATGATCCCGAACATGACGGTGATGGCTCCCAAGTCCATGGCTGAACTCCAGCACATGCTCCAGTGGTCACTGACCTTCACCGGACCGCTGGCCATCCGCTATCCGCGGGGCGGGGATGAAAAGGTCCCAACGAATGAGCCCCTGACGGACTTCACCCCGGGACAGTGGGAGGATTTGAATGAAATTTCCCCGGCGGAGGCAGACGTCGTCCTCATCGGGACGGGCAAACTGACGCCCCGGATCCATGAGGCCGCCCGCCGCCTGGCAGGTGCCGGGATCCGCGCCGCCGCCGTCCATGCGCCCTTCATCAAACCGCTGGATCTTCAGCGGATCAAAGCCATGGATCAGGCAAAGCTCATCGTCACGGCGGAAGACGGCGTCCTGCGCGGCGGTTTCGGCGAGTATGTCCTGGCAGCGCTCAGCAAAAACGGATATCAGGGCAAATTCCTGCCCCTGGGTTTCGATGACATTTTCGTCGAACAGGGCGATGTTGACATCATCTATGAGAAGTACGGCCTGACCTGCGAAAAGATCGTGGAACAGGTGCGCACGCAGCTTGAGAATGGCAATGGAACGACTTGATCAGTTTCTGATCCGCATGGGCCATCTCCCCTCCAGAGATTCTGCCCGCGAAGACATCCTGGCCGGCAAAGTCCTGGTCAACGGCCGAATCCTGACCAAACCCGGCTATAAAGTCAAACCGGGCGATGCCGTCACCTACCTTGGGGAAGGGCGGCGCTACGTATCCCGGGGGGCGGTCAAGCTGCTGGGGGCCATCGAGGCTTTTGCGCCGACGGTCGGCGGAGCGCGCTGCATCGACGTGGGCGCATCCACGGGCGGATTTACCCAGGTCCTGCTGGAACAGGGCGCCGCCAGCGTGACGGCGGTGGATGTCGGCCATGGTCAGCTGGATGCTTCGGTGAAAAACGATCTCCGGGTCACAGACATCGAGGGCCTGAATTTCCGCAGCATCCCCGCCGGTCACAAAGACGAACTGCAGGGGTTTGATCTGCTCACCATGGACATCTCCTTCATCTCGGTCTGCCTGGTCAGTGACAGTGTACGATCCGTGCTGAGGCCCGGGGGAGCGGCCATCATTTTGATCAAGCCGCAGTTTGAAGCCGGGCGCGGCGCGCTGAATAAAGCGGGGGTGGTCAAAGATCCCAAACGCCATGAGGACGTCCTGATCAAAGTACTGAGCCATTACCTGCACCAGGGGTTCATCCTCCGGGGCCTGACCCCGTCACCCATCCAGGGTCCGGACGGAAACATCGAATACCTGGCCTGCCTGACCATAACCAAGGAAGAATCGGTGGCGCCAACGGAGGACCCGTTGGACGACGACCTGAAAACTACGATCAAAAGGGTGGTCGGGGAGGCCTTTGCGGCCTTTGAACCGGCAACGCCGACAAAGGGGACACCATGAATACAGACATCGTACCGGGAAAATTCAATATCATCGGTCTGGGCATCAACCAGGATAAAGATCCTGACGGGCTGGTCAACGTCCGGATCCAGGAACTCATCCGGAAATATCTGCCCTGGGCCACAGTCCGTCTCATTGACCGGGAGCACCCCAGTCAGAGCCTGGAACACCTGGATCTGTTCATCGTTCTGGGCGGTGACGGCACCTTTTTATCCGCCGCCCGTCTCATCCACGGCCGCGACATCCCGATGTTCGGGATCAACATCGGCACCCTGGGTTTTCTCACCGCAGTGGAATACCTCGATGCCGAGAAAGCCTTCCAGCTCCTGAGCGAAGGCCGCTTCTCCATCGAACACCGCCACATGCTGAGGACCCGCTTCATCGCCGATGAACAGACTGAAGAATTCGTCGCCATGAACGACGTGGTCGTGACCAAAGGCTCCCTGGGCCGGATCATGACCTACAGCGTCTTCGTCGATGATCATCTGGCCACCGCCTTCCGGGGCGACGGCGTCATCTTTGCAACGCCCACCGGTTCCACGGCATATAACCTGTCAGCCGGCGGCCCCATCGTCTATCCCACCATCAATGCCATCTCCATGACTGCCATCAGCCCCCACACGCTGGGTGTGCGCAATCTGGTCGTATCCGGCGACTCGAAGATCATGGTCCAGGTCAAAGGGGATGTGGCCGGATACAATCTGTCCGTGGACGGACAGCAGAATTTCAATATCGACACCGACCGGTCCATTGAGATCACCGATTCCGGGCACAGGGCGCACATCGTCCGGCTGGACGGCTATGATTACTTCGATGTGTTAAGGAAAAAAGTAGTATATAAAGCACAGGATTCATACTAGGAGGAATTAGATGAAAGCAAAGCGATTGAACAAGATTTTGGACATCATCACGACCAAGAACATCGAAACACAGGAAGAACTGGCAGAAGAGCTGAGGAAAGAGGGGTTTAAAATCACGCAGGCCACCATCTCCCGGGACATCAAGAACCTCCACCTGACCAAGGTCCTGGGCAAGAACGGCAAGTACAAGTACATTCTGTCGGTCGATGAGCCCAAAGTCATCGACAATCAGATCATGGCGATCCTGCAGAATTCCATCACCCATGTCGAATACATCGAACACATGGTGGTCGTCAAAACACTGACCGCATCCGCCGGTGCCGTGGCTGAAGCCATCGATCAGCTGGGCCTGGAAGAAGTGGCCGGCACGCTGGCCGGGGACAATACGATTTTTGTCATGTTCCGGAACATCAAAAAAGCCGAAGCGTTTGTCCGCCGCATCGACTCCATGGTCCGCAGCCAGGATTAGGAGATTTATGCTTCGCAAACTGAAGGTTCGTGATTTCGCCTTAATGGATCACCTGGAATTGTCCTTTGAAGACGGATTCACTGTGCTCACCGGGGAGACCGGTGCCGGTAAATCTATCCTCATCGATGCCATCAGTTATGTCATGGGCACGAAATTCAATCGGGAGTTCATCCGCTCGGGAAAAACCAAAACATCGGTGGAAGCCATATTCGATATGCCTTCCACGGTCCGCGCGATCCTGGAGCGGGAACAGATCCCGGCCGGGTCCCAGCTGACGCTGTTCCGGGAAAATTCCGAAACCGGAAAATCAGCCGCCATGGTCAACGGCCAGCCGGTGCTGGTCTCCACCGTCAAGGAAATCAGCCCCTATCTCCTGGATATCCACGGTCAGCACAATAACCAGAACCTTCTGGATCCGGACAATCATCTGGCTTATCTGGATGAATACGGCGATGTGCGCACCTCAGACCAGTTCAGGACCTATCACGCACTTTTTCTTAAAATCCGGGAAAAAGAACACAAACTGTCACAGCTCACCCGCAACAACGAACGGGAAAAGCTCATGGACTTCCTGGCCTATCAGGTCGAAGAGATCAAAAAGCATCATCTGGATGAAGCCGAAGAAGAAGACCTCATCGCCAAGGAGAAAATGCTCTCTCACGCCCAGAAGATCGGGGAAGCGCTGAGCGATGCTCAAATGGCTTTATCCGACGATCATCTGGATTCTCTGAACCATGCCGTCCGTTCACTGCGGTCGGTGGAAGGGGTCTACAGTGAAGCGGCGGATCTGGCGCAGATCATCGAAGACGCCTTTTACAATCTCATCGAAGCGCGCCGGGACCTTGCCGGCATGGCCGATGAAGTCTATTTTGACGGCAATGAGCTCGATGAGGTCAACGGCCGGCTGTTTATTTACGAATCCATGCAAAAAAAATACGGTCAGACCACAGGAGACGTCCTGGGTGAACTGGTCCGGATGGAAGAGGAACTCTACGAACTGACCCATGCTGAAGAACTCATCGCACAGCTCAAAGGCGAGATCATCGGTCTGAAAAACGAGGCCCTGGAAGCCGGCGCGGATCTGTCGGTGCTGCGAAAATCCGCCGCATCCCAACTCTCCGCCAGGATCAACCGTGAGCTGAAATTTGTCGGCCTGGCCAAGGCGGACTTCATGCCCATGATCCAGGAGGGAGAAGCCTTCACCGAAAATGGGACCGATCAGGTCCGGTTCTATATCTCCACCAATACCGGAGAACCGAAAAAACCGCTGGAAAAGATCGTGTCCGGCGGGGAGCTGTCCCGGATCATGCTGGCGCTGAAAGCTTCCTTCATCGATCGCGAAGGGACCCCAACGGTGATTTTTGATGAGATCGACACCGGCATCTCCGGATCCATCGCCCAGGCAGTGGGGGAGAAAATGCATCAAATCTCCGAGACGACCCAGGTCCTGTGCGTTACGCATCTGCCTCAGATCGCCTCCTGGTCGGATCATCATCTCATTGCCCGGAAAGAAGAGCATGACGGGCGCACCTTCTCCAGTGTTCTGCATGCCAGTGCGGAAGACAAGGTCCTGGAGATCGCGAAAATGCTGGCAGGTGCCAAAGTCACCGAGGCCATTCTGGCCAATGCCAGAGATCTGATCGAAACCACAGACCAGCGAAAATCATGATCAACACCGTTATTCGAAACCCAGCGCTCTTATTTTAGACAGGTCTAAATTTATCGAAACCAGAATAAACAGCATCTTTCACTGATTTTTCCTATCCAAATCATCGATTTCTTAAAAATCTTCCTGTAATCAGGGGGATTTTTTTATGTTGAACCGGAAGGATGGTTTAAAAATCATGATTTGATGAGAACGATCAGATCCTTCCTCTGAGCCCAATCTTAAAAATTAACATAATATTTTTAAACGGGACACTGATTTTAGCCCCGGCCAGGGCTACTACTTTTAGCGCTGATATGGCATAATAGAGATTACAGGAATTAACATAATAATAAATATAAGGATAGAGGGCGAGGTGACAACCACCGGATCACTTCAGACTGACAGCCGCCGGATCCATCAGGAAAAAGACGAATCGATTAAAAAACAGAAAAAAGATAGATGGATTAAAGATCGAGAGATCGAGAGATCGGGATCGAGAGAACAAGAAAAAAAGAGATAAAAGACATAACACATAAAGAGAAATAAAAAGTGAAAGCGAGGATGGCCCGATGATCAATAAAGAGAAAACAGTGAACAAAGAGATTCTGTATAAGGGGAAAATCGTGACGCTGGAACTCCATGACGTCGAAACTGACCTCGGGCATCAGGCGAAACGTGAAATCATCCGCCATGCCGCCGGCGTCGTCATCATCGGATATACCCCGGAGAATAAGATCATCCTGCTCCGTCAGTTCCGCAAACCCTTTGAAGAAGCCGTTCTGGAATTGCCGGCCGGAAAACTGGAGACCGGGGAAGACCCCATGGATACGGCACGCCGGGAATTTCAGGAAGAGACTGGGTACTTCCCGCACCACATGGAATTTCTGGGGGAAGCTCTGACCAGCCCGGGATACTCTGATGAAGTCCTCTACATTTACCGTGCAGCCGAACTGGAAGAATCACCCATCGACGGGGATGAAGATGAATCCTTTGAATATTATGAAATGACAAAAGAGGAGGTTAAGGCCTGCGTCCTCAGCGGAGAACTCAAAGATGCCAAAAGTCTTTGCGCGCTCTATCTGGACGGGCTCCAATGATATGAAAGATCAGATCAACATTTACCTGAGCAGCCTGACCGACCAGAATAAATCGAAGAATACCATCGATGCCTACCGCCGAGACCTGAAGAAGTTCGAGGTGTTCATGGAGGAAGAAAAACTGGACCTGGAACAGTTTGAAGAACTCCAGATCGTTTCCTATACGGAGTATCTGATGGATTCAGGGATCTCCAAATCCTCCATCATCCGCAATCTGGTGACGCTGCGCAATTTCTATAAATTTCTGCGCCGTCAGGGGTTTGTCCTGGAAGCGCCCATTCTTTACTATGAACTGCCCCACCTGGACCGGGATCTCCCTGAGATCCTGACGGTGGAGGAGATCCGCAAGATCCTGGAGGCACCGGATCTTGGATCCAACAAAGGGAAACGCGACCGGGCCATCCTGGAACTCCTTTATGCGTCTGGTCTGAAAGTCTCCGAACTGATCCATCTGAATGTCAGGGATGTGAATCTGGAGAAACGCTATATCGTCTGCACCGGCAGCAAAGGCAAGGAGCGGCTGATCCCCATGGGGAGCAAGGCGGCGGAATCACTGCGGACCTATCTGACGATCCGCGATAAAATGGCCAATGAATCTTCAGAGTTTCTGTTCACCTCGAATCAGGGCGATTCCATCACCCGTCAGGGCGTATGGAAACTGCTGAAAAACTACAAAGAACAGGCCGGCATCAAAAAAGATGTCAACCTCAACACCCTGCGACACTCCTTTGCCGTCCATCTGCTGGACAACGGGGCGGATATGAAAGCCGTGCAGGAAATGCTGGGACATACAGACATCAATGCCACCCTCCGCTATGAGGAACTCAAGAAAAAGAATAAGCTCATGGAGATCTATGACAGCAGTCACCCCAGAGCCTGAGACCTGCGTGACTTGAGTTTATTCCCTATTTGATTTGGCATGGATTTAAAAGAATCGAATTGAATCGAAAGAAGTGAATTCAAAGAAGTGAAATGAATGGAAAGAATTGGATTGAAAATGAACTGAAATGAAACAGAGAAACACCGGAGCAGCCTCCGATGTTTCTCTGTTTCAACTGACGGGCCGCTGGGGAAGATTCAAACCTCAGGATTTATTGGCTGCCATTGCATTTTGTTAACATTTGTGTGATGAAAAGGTCACTTCTGCGTGAGATAATGGAAAGAGGAACTTAGAAAGACTCTGACTTTAGCCCCGGGAAACCGAATAAGCGGGGCCAGGTCAATCCTCCGGTGGATCCGGAATCATGAAGGAGAATGAAAAAATGAAACGAGCAGTATTACTGATATTGGATTCCGTCGGCATCGGCGCCATGCCCGACGCTGACAAATACGGCGATGTGGGGGCCAACACCCTGGCCAATACCGCCAGCGTCACGGGCGGACTGCATATGCCCAATCTGGGCGCCATGGGCCTTGGCAACATCCATGAGATCAAAGGCATCGAACCGGCTGCCAGGCCCACAGCGGCCTACGGCAAAGCCGCAGAATCCTCGGTGGGGAAAGATACCGTGACGGGCCACTGGGAGATTTCGGGCTGTATCCTGAAGACACCGCTGAACACCTATCCGGATGGATTCCCCAGGGAGATCATGGATGAATTCGAACGCCGCATCGGCCGGGGCACCCTGGGCAATGTGGTGGCTTCGGGCACGGAGATCATCAAGGAACTGGGCGAAGAACATGTCGCCACCGGCAAGCCGATCATTTATACTTCCGCCGATTCTGTATTCCAGATCGCTGCTCATGAAGAAGTCATCCCGCTGCCGGAACTCTACAAAATGTGTGAGATCGCCCGGGAGATGCTCATGGGTGACTGGACGGTGGGCCGTGTCATTGCCCGGCCATTTATCGGCGAATCTGCCGAGACCTTCCAGCGGACGTCCAATCGCCATGACTATTCCCTGGATCCTGTCTGCAAGACGATGATGGACTACATCAGCGATGCCGGTCACCAGGTTTACGGCGTCGGCAAGATCAATGATATTTTCAATGGCAAAGGCGTTACGAAGACGATCCGCACCACGGGCAATGCGGACGGAATGGCCAAGACACTGGACGCCGTTCGCGAAGACTCCGATGGTCTGATTTTCATCAACCTGGTGGATTTTGACATGCTCTTCGGCCACCGCAACAATCCGGAAGGCTACAAGGAAGCCCTGGAGGAAGTCGACCGCTGGATCCCTGAGCTGCTGGCCGAACTGAAGGAAGAGGACCTCCTTATCATCACCGCCGATCACGGCTGCGATCCAACCACTGAATCCACGGATCACTCCCGGGAATACATCCCGCTCCTGGTCTGCGGAAAATCCGTTGAACCCAGAGATATGGGCATTCGCCATTCCTTTACGGACATCGGGAAATCCATCCTGGATCACCTGGGGATCGACAATGAGCTCAATGGCGCCAGTTTCCTCTAACTCCTGAATATCATGCTCCGGAATCCTTCCGACGTTCAGGGAGGCGTTCCCCCATCACCGGTCCATCCATCATCGGGGGGGGCGGGAGGGAACATGACGATACGAAATGGATCATCAAATCCATGATCATCTCAAACTTTCGAATGAAAGGCAGGTTCACCATGCAAATCACAGACATCATCCGCAAAAAGAAACACGGGAAGGCGCTGACCAAAGAAGAGATCTATTTCTTTGTCAACGGCTATACCCAGGGAACCATTCCGGATTATCAGATCTCCTCGCTGCTTATGGCCATCTGGTTCAAGGGCATGACCAAGGAGGAAACGTCCCAGCTCACCATGGCTTTCGTCGAATCCGGTGATACCATGGATCTTTCGGCCATCCCCGGCATCAAAGTCGACAAGCATTCCACAGGCGGGGTGGGCGATAAGATCAGTCTCATTGTCCTGCCAGTGGTATCGGCACTGGGCATTCCGGTGGCCAAGCTGTCCGGCAAAGGCCTGGGCCATACCGGCGGAACCATTGACAAACTGGAGGCGATCCCGGGGTTCAGCACACAGATCGAACTGGAAGATTTCATCCGCAATGTCCAGACCGCCGGCGTCGCATTGGCCGGTCAGACCGGAGATCTCACCCCGGCAGACAAGAAATTCTATGCGCTGCGCGATGTCACAGAAACGGTGGATTCCATCCCCCTCATCGCCGCCTCCATCATGAGCAAGAAACTGGCTTCGGGATCCGATGCCATCGTATTGGACGTCAAAACCGGAGAAGGCGCGTTTATGAAGGATCTGGACGATTCCCGGCAGCTGGCCCGTACCATGGTTGAGATCGGCAATCATCTGGGCCGGCAGACCGTGGCAGTCCTGACGGACATGAACGAACCCCTGGGCCACGAGATCGGCAATGCCAACGAAGTCATGGAAGCCGTGGAGATCCTCAAAGGGAAAAAAATCAAAGGCCTGTACGATGTAGCCCTGGAGATCTCCAGTTATATGATCTGGCTGGGCGGAGCAGCCCCGTCCCATGAAGATGCCATCCCCATGGCTGAAGACGTCATTGCGTCGGGCAAAGCGCTGGAACAGTTCCGCCAGTTCATCAAAAATCAGGGCGGTGATCCGGCCATCGTGGATGACTATGATCTGCTGCCTCAGACCTCCAACCGGATGGAGATCAGATCCGAGGTGTCCGGATACGTCACCGGCATCACCGCCACCGATATCGGCTATGCCGCCATGCACCTGGGCGCCGGGCGTCAGACCAAGGAAGATCAGCTGGACTATGCCGCCGGCATCCACCTGAACAAACTGGTGGGGGACCGCGTCGAAGCCGGCGATGTCCTCTGTGTGCTGAACTACAATGACAGGGATCCCGCTTCTGCTGCCATCCAGGCCCGGGCTGCCTATCAGATCGGTGAGGCCCCTTTGGCCAGGGAAAGGTATATCCTGGACGTCATCAGGGAATAAACTCAGCGAAAAAGAAAGCCGACAACAACCCCTGGAACCCTTTGATCTGAAATGACTGAACAAGGAAGAATGCAGATGTTATTTGAACTGATCCTGGAGGCCGTTCTTGGAACGGCCATCGAGGGTGTACTGGATGCATGGACCCGATTTATGAAAAAACGGAATCCGGATTACGACAATAACCGCTTCAGGAAAGGGATCACCATCGTGGCAGGGCTGCTTATGAGCGTGCTCATCCTGGCTCTGTTCCTGGCTGTCCTTTTCTTCATCGAATGGCTTGATCCTGATCTCTTCGACCTGGTAGGATTTGACTGATCCTCCCGGATCCACTCAGGATC
>CAYYVR010000056.1:0-12334 GCA_964475185.1 uncultured Clostridium sp.
CCGGTTCCTTTTGGCTTTTCATCCCAATCATGGTAAAATTTGATAAAGGATATACAATTTAATCGGCATCACTTTAATCACACCATTGACCTACAGGAGGATACGAGTATGGCTCGCATGTCTCAACCATTAAAAAAAATAACTGCCAGGGCTCAGGACCTGATCAGCGGGCTCCTGCACGACCCTGAAGCGGACCGGATGAATCATTTCGCCGCGATACTGAATGAATTCAGAGAGCTCATTGCCATTTACAACAATCTGTTCCCTGAATTCATCGAACAGAACAGACAGAAAGCCGTCCGCACGGCCTATGCCCAGGGGGGAGACTGCGTCCACCGCGGGATCCACTGTCCCAGTCCGGTCCTCAGTCTCGTGGTGGGGTGCAACGCCGGCGTAGAGATCGAAGACGGCGAACAGGCCACGGAGAACTACTTCAAGTACAGTTTTGATGCTGACGATCAGCTCATTGTCGCCAGTCACTACGATTTTCACGAATCCCGCATGATCCCTGATGAAATGGAATTTATATTCCGCAGGGATCATGTGGAATACGGCATTACCTTTCATAACGGATGGAATGAGATCACCCGGATCTCAAAGGTGGTTTTCCGTGAAGACGGACAGCCCGAATCCTACGCTGCATCGGATTACGATGAAGCCGAGCCGGAACTGATGTTTCTCCACTATGAGGAATACGTGTACGAAAACGATCTGCCCCAGCGGGCCGAAGTTTATTTCGGCGTCTCACCGGAATTGGATATGTATGAACACCACACGTTCCTGGTGACGATGGAATCCGCCGAGGCGGATCAGTCCGCCCCTTACAGCAGCAAGGCTGCCTCCATCCTGCGGGAAGCTTAGACGCTCTGTCCAAAGGCACTGGAACGGCCGCTCCCATGATCCTAAAAAATCAGATCCGAAAGAAAGACCCCGCCGCATCCGGTATGTATCACCGGATCCGGTGAGGTCTGTTTCTTTATTTGCCGGTCTTTTCAGCCGCTGCAATGATCGCTTCCATGATGGCGGACCGCAGGCCCAGCTTCTCCAGGGTCCGGACCCCTTCAATGGTGGTCCCGCCGGGGCTGGTCACCATGTCCTTGAGCTGGCCCGGATGCAGTCCGCTCTCCAGCATCATCTGAGCCGAGCCTTTGACGGTCTGGGCGGCCAGAAGATAGGCGGCATCCCGCTGCAGGCCTTTGAGAACGGCAGCATCCGCCATGGCTTCCATGAGCATATAGAGAAACGCCGGAGAACAGCCGGTCATGGAGCCCGCTCCCGCAAACTGATCTTCCCGGATGCGCAGTGCCCGGCCAAAGCCATTGAGGATCTGGAGGAGGTTTTTCTCATCCTGGTCAGTGACCTGATCGTTGAGGTTGTACAGCGTCATCCCCTGCCCCACCATGGCAGGGGTGTTGGGGAGGGCCCGTACCAACCGGACGGGTGAACCGAACATGATCTCCAGATCGGCCAGGCCGACGCCGGCGGCCACAGAGACGATCACCGTCTCCGGGTGAAGGGAGGGTTTGATCTCCTGGATGACCCCATCCATCATATGGGGCTTGACCGCCAGAAACAAAACATCCGATCCGCCGGCCAGCTGTTTATTATCCGTCGTATAGCCGACCCCGAGTTTTTCCGCCCGGCTCCTGAGCCGTGCAAGGTCCCGGGCCGATGCCGTGATGTCAGAAGGATCAGCGCCGCCGAAACGGATCATTCCCTCGGCCATGGCGCCGGCCATGTTGCCGAATCCGATGAATCCTGTTTTCAAATCACTTCCCCTCCTTTTCCGTGAGTTTGAGGAACTGCTCGATATCCCCGCGGATCAGTTCCATGGAAGACCGGAAGAAAGACGGATCTTCCAGATCCACGCCGATGGCCGCGGTGAGATCCTTCAGGTCACTGCGGCCGGTCTCATTGAGAAGCCGGTCATAGCGGGGCAGGAATTCTTCGCCCTGATCCAGGTACATGGCATAAAGACCCTTGGCAAAGAGAAGTCCGAAGGCATAGGGGAAGTTGTAGAAGGAGAGCCCGGCTCTGTAGTAATGGGGTTTGTTGACCCACATGTAAGGATGCAGGACGTCGTGATCCAACCCATCGCCGTAGGCTTTTTTCTGAGCATCGAGCATGATCTGCTTCAGTTCATCCACCGACAGCGTACTGGTCTTGCGCCGCCGGAAGAGTTCTGATTCGAAGAGATATCTGGAATAGATGTCCACGATGACCTGATTGGCATCGGAGATACTGGATTCCAGGATCGCGATCTTTTCCGTTTCATCCGCTTCATTGAGCGCTGCATTGACAACAATGGTCTCATTGAAGATCGATGCGGTCTCCGCGATGGGCATGGGATAGCTGGTATTTAAAATGGATTCATCTTTGAGATTGAAGCCGTGATAGCCATGGCCCAGTTCATGGGCAAGGGTGGTCATGTTGCTGAAGGACCCGTTGAAATTGGCCATGATCCTGGATTCACCGATGACCGGCAGGTTGGAGCAGAACGCACCGCCCCGCTTTCCGACCCGGGGCTCCACATCCAGCCACTCCTTCTCGTAGGCGTGCTGAACATAGTCCGCCAGCCTGGGGCTGAATCCGCGGAAATTCGATACGATGTATGCGATGGCCTCATCATAGGTGAATTTGCGATTGAATGAACCGACGGGAGCAAACAGATCATAGAACGGCAGTCCGTTTTGATGTCCCAGCAGCTCGGCTTTGCGTCTTAAATACCGCTGGAAGTCCGGCACGTACTCTTCAATGACGCCCATCAGGGTATCCAGGGCAGCTCTGGTCATTCGTGAATCTTCCAGGGTCTCCTCCAGGGGCTGGGCATAGCCTTTCAGCTCCGCCACCGTGATCACTTCCCCTTTGATGGCATTGATCGCAGCGGCAGAAGCTTCCTCCACGGCCGCATAAGCGGCCTGCTCCCGCTCATAAGCTTCTTTGCGGACCCTGGCATCCTCGTGATAGGCCAGATTTCGGATGGCGGGAAGCGGCAGGGTCTGCTTCTTTCCATCGAGCTCCACCTCAATGAGAAGATTGGCGGTGAGATCCCCCTGCAGCTGACTGAAGGCATTGGATCCGGTGTTGCGCATCTTGCTGATGATGACTTCCTCTTTCTCAGAGAGCAGGTGATCCGCCTTGCGTTTGTGCTCCTTCAGAAAGAAGCTGTGCTCTTTGAGCACTTCGCTCTGGCCCATCACCGCATCCAGATCCTCCAGTTCCCTGAGATACTGGATCAGGCGGACTTCCAGCTTGGTCAGCTCGCCCACATTATTGTGGAGACGGTTGCGGCCCTGTTTGGCCGCGTCATTTTTCGAGTCCACCGATAGGGTCAGATGGCAGAAAGCGCCCAGCCTGGCCGACAATTTACGGATCTCCGCCATCCGGCGGATGAATTCCTCCAGCTTTTCGGCAGCTTCTTCTCTTCCCTTGAAGGATTCCTCCGTCCACTGCGCAAATTTCTTCAGCTTCGCTTCAAAGAGATCAAAGTCTCTGCTGAATTCCTCCGTATCGAATCCTTTGTATAATGCATCCAGGTTCCATCTTAAATTTTTCATCGAACTTCCTTTCTGTACTGTCCGGGTCATGTCTGGATCATCCATTGCATGGCCCCGGATTTACGCTGTATAGATATTTTCATGATAACAGACTCTGACTTCCAGGCGTCCGGCTCCGGTTTCCATGGATCGGTCCTTACGGGAATTACAGGAGCATACCACGGGCAATCAGATCGTTTCTTCATTGGGTTGTTGCCTGGACGGTTGTTCCGCCAGGATATCTCCACCTCTGACCCCCGATCCCACCGGTCAGACGCGAGATTTCACCGGATGGCGGATCACGGTCCTGAGCTTATCCTCCGCAACTTTCCGCGGATCCCCCAGATAGATCTCATGGTGACGCCGGTCAGAACTCATATCCGGCAAAAATCCATGTTCCCGGGCATAGGCATCTAGGCACCGGATGGTGTCGGCTTCCGTATCATAGGGTCCGGTGTGCAGGATCTGGCAGCAGAGCCCTTCGGTGAAGGCTTCCAGCCGGACCCCGGACAGATCCAAGTGGGGTTTTTTCTGTGCCAGGATGGCCTTTGCCTGCTCAAAGACGGCCTCCGAAACAAAATCAGGCTGCCGGATCATGGCGGTCCAGGAAAACTCAGACTTATCCAGCGGCTTACTGTCCGGACCGGTAAATCCGGCATCGTCCACGGACCATAGCCCTTCCAGCGGAGCCACGACATATTCAAAATAGCCCGGCCAGTCCTTATTCATCCGGATCGCATAGGAGAGTCCGTACAGAGTCTCCACCGCACCAGAGTAAGCCTGACTGGTATTGGGGTCCCCCCGGCCATCGATCATCAGAAATGTCATTTCCGGGACATCGACCACCATCGGTTTCGATTTGGGTCCGTATAATTCTTTCTGATCTTTTTTAAAATCAAACGGCATCTTGATCCATCCCCTTCCCGATCTCCCTGCCGATGGATGAACATTGACCATGTCACCGGCCGGGCCAAAAGGCGCTTCCCCTCGGACGCGCGCAGATCTCCCGTCAGCCTCTCTGTGTAACAGTATAGCGAAAAAAGCTTCTGCGCTCAGACTTTATTCCTCTTGGTGACGTAATATTTCCAAACTGGGCATCCGGCTGAAAGGCTGGCTGCTGTCTGGTTCACTCAGATCATGCTGTTCCGATTCCCGACCTCCCGATCCTTCATCCTCCGATGCCGGTCGATGGAAAAGCCGGTCGATCCGGCATTAATCCACCAGGCTGCGCTGAAACCAACCGGGAACCAAAAAGACTGAAGATCAGTGATCTTCAGTCCGGATGCCTGATGCTCGGTGGTTTAGAAGGGGGCGAAGGCATTGTCTGCCCACCAGTCTTCCTTCAGTTCCTGATATTTGGCTTCAAAACTGTCGCGATGGCTGATCTCCCATTCCTGGAGCTTTTTAAACAGTGCCTTTTCCTCATCGGTCTGGGCATTGGCTGCGGCTTCTGCGTAGAATTTCTGAGAGTCATCCTCCATTTTTGTGGCAATGGAGAAGGCAGCCAGCGCCAGAGACAATTCTGCCGGTGTCAGATTTGAGAATTTAAAGATCCCGGGTGCGGGCACTTCCATCTGGGCCATGGCCAGGTTTTCTTCCCGATCGTTGGACGCCAGTTTTTTCAGATACTCTATGTGCTCAAGTTCTTCGTTTGCGATCTGTAAAAATGTTTTCTGAACTTCCGGGCTGGTCACTTTTTCTGAATACATCTTGTAGAACTGATATCCTTCGACTTCATTCAGAATCGCCTGCTTGATGATTTCTAAATTTTTCTGTGGTTCCATCATTTCCGCTCCTTTATGTAAAGTATTACATCTCCATTATAGCGTATTTATCGCATTCAGCGGTTCCATTCATAGAATTGCTAAAATTGAGGGATCCGGTAAAATTCAGAAATACAGCAGTGTAAACCTTAAGTCACTTTATTTTTGATATCAGTATCTGCATGGAATCATCGAATCACGAATAAACCAGCAACATCGAACCGATTTCCATAATCTGACGGTCAAAAAAATCCCAGCATCCTGCGATGCTGAGATCTTTTGCATTATTCATGCGATCCTACAGAGTGATTGCTCCAACCGGGCAAGCATCTGCTGCTTCCTGAGCTGCCGGATCTGAAGTCTCTGCAACCAGAGCAACTGCCTTTCCGTCGTCTTCCATTTCGAAAACTTCAGGAGCAATGCTTGGGCAAAGTCCGCAACCGATGCATAAGTCTTTATCAACTACTGGATTCATATTACACCCCCGTGTGTTTATTACAGTATCATTATACCATTCAATTCCACTTCGTAAAGGAATCGTTTAGCTACAATTTTCATTATACAAAATTTTATGGATTCGTCAAGAAACATCTGTCCTGTTTTTCCCTGTTTTCCTGCGTTGTCCGCCCCGTTCTGCTAGTTTACCAAACCTGGTTTCCATCATTCATGGCGGTCTTCCTCCGTATAGGTAAAAACGATCCCGTTGCTCTCAGAGGCTGCGTTCAGTTCGTATGAGCCCGCTCCGATCCTGCCCCGGCGAAGGGTGGTGTCCACATTGCTGTTGTTGATCCAGCCGGCAGAATCCGTGAAATCATAGTTCAGATCATCCCCCTGAAAAAAAATACTGATCAGACCGCTGTCACTTGTGAGGGAGAGGTCTTCATTCAGATCGTGAAAATCCAGGTCCATGGATCCGGAGGCGGTGGATATCGTTCCGGAGACGGCATCACAGGTCAGCAGGAGATTCCCGCTGGCTGACTCAGCATCCACTTCAAGATCATCCTCCCCGAAGATGGCAATATCGCCGGAGGCGGTGCGGATCCTGAGTTCAGCGATCTGGATCCCCTGCACCTCGATGCTCCCGGATTTTGATTCCAGATCGATCTTCGGTGTATCGATGCCGTCGACGAGAATACCGCCTGAGACCGACAGGACCGCGATCTCTGCCAGACCCCGGGGCACCACCACCGTGGCGTTGAGGCCGGTGGCCGACGGATTTTCATTGAACACAGCGGCAATATCGATGTAGGCAGTGCCATTGGCCTGCTTTTCCGTCATCAGGTCATCCAGTTCAGCGGAAACATCCCCCTCCAGATATACTGCGAATTCGCTGCCCCCCTGCCGGATGATGACATCCGGGAAGCTCGTCTGGATCACGACCCTTCGGATCTCACCTTCCGGTTCAACGGAAAACACTTCGCGGACGTCATTGTATTCGGACATCACCATGCCCATATTCAGTTTTCTCATGTTATTTTCAATGATCTCTGCCAGTTGGGGAACTGACAGCCCAGCTTGCTGCGCTGATACTATGCTCATGGTGAACCCGCCCAGACTGACGATGAGGGCAAGGACCAGAAATAGTTTGACTGCTCTACCCACGTCGCACCTCCGACCCGATCATACGCCGGATCATCTCGATCACGAATAAAATGACCTGTTTGACACCGAAGATAAACAGAATGAATAATGCCAGTGTGAAGGCCGTGATCCCGATTCCGAAGTAAAAAATAGACTCCGGCGGGATCCCCTGGATCAGCGTGGCAATGGATGGTTCCATACGGGCAATGAAGGGCGCCGAGGTGACGCCGATGGCCATGACCAGTACAGCGAATAATATCAGCAGGCCCGTCACCAGAAACATGCCAAGGCCCATGATGACCGGGATGCCTACTGTCAAAACGATGATCAGCACAATTAGCTGGGTCATGAACGATCTTTTTTTCATTTGTATCACCCAAACCCTGATTGTTTAGTCTCACTCTACCAAGGGTTAATTAAGTGATTATTAAAAAAGGACGTTATTAATTTATCAAATCATCAGACAGGCCGGCGGATCTTCCCCCAAATGGACGGGAGACCGCTCCCCCGCCCCCGCCAATTTTCATACTTTTCCTGAATGTTTGGGAAGTTCCTGCCACGAAAGGCCCTTTGCCCTTTATAATGATAATAAAGTGAACCCCATGTCACGGGAGGTGCGTTATGAAACTGGAACAACTTGAAGAGACCCTCGCCAATATCCTGAAAGGCAAAAATCTGGGCGGGCCGAAAACTTTGGCCAAAGCCCTGATCCGGGAAGGTCAGGCGGACGGGTTTTCCCTGTCTGCCATGGAGCGGGCCCTGGGGATCGGGATCCCTGCGGAAGCATTTTATGAATATGTGGTCTCCCATGCCTATCCCCATCAGGAACGGCCGGTGGATCACCAGGCTGCCAGGCTCTTTCCCACCCTGCTCAGACTCTATTCCGCTCTGGCCGACTATGGCCGGACACTGCCGGGTGATGACTTCATCCACCGCCATCCTTTCCGTTTTCTAACGCCGGAAGAGCAGAGCAGCCTGCCCGATGATGAGTACGCCAAGTTCCTTGACGCATTCCGGGACGACCGGATCTATGAGATCATGAAACTGTCCCGGGAGATCTTCGGGTACAATACCCTGGATCATGTCCTGGGTGTCCATTTCGTGGCCATGCACATCGCCCGCCAGTTTCGCAAACTGGGCTTTAATGTCGATCTGGGCAGAGTCTCCGGCGCCGCCGCCGGACATGACATCGGCAAATTCGGGGTTCTGAAAAAGGACAGCCGCCGGGTCCCCTACCTGCATTACTATTATTCCGATATCTGGTTTCGCGGTCACGACATCCACTACATCCGCAATGTGGCCGTGAATCACTCCACCTGGGATCTGGAACTGGAAAATCTCTCCCTGGAGTCCCTCATCCTGATCTATTCCGATTTCCGGGTGAAAAATCTGGAAGGTTCCCAGCCGCTCCAGATGCACATTTATCCCCTGGATGAATCCTATGACATCATCCTCCATAAACTGGACAATGTGGACGAAGCCAAAGCCAGCCGCTATCAGAAAGTCTACAACAAGCTCCATGATTTTGAAGAATTCATGGAGGCCAGCGGCATCATCACCGATCCCTATTCCAGGGAGGAACCGGTTTTCAGACCCATCTACCGGGATGATCTGGCACTGACCTTCGGCCCTCAGCTGCCGCGCACCCTGAAGTTCTTCGCCATCGGACATAATACCAGCATCATGTGGCTGCTCAAGGACCAGGAGAGTCTGGGCGGCCTGCTGGAAGAAGCCCGATCGGCCACCGGCTGGCAGGACCTGCGCGAGTATGTGCGGGTGTTCGAGGAATACAAAACCTATCTGACGCAGAAACAGAAACTGCAGACGCTGAAATTCCTCCAGGAAAATCTGGTCCATCCCGAAGATGATATCCGGTTCCATTCGATCCGGATCATGGGCGAACTCATCGCCTCCTATGACGAGGATTACCGCAAGGAACTGCCCGAAGGGGTTCTGCCCGATTCCGGCACCGTCAGCGGTCCCGAACTCTTCGAGGATCTGCTGGAATTTCTGATCCATCCGCCGGCCCAGACCATTGAGACCCATCGCCACATGCTGGGCCATTCCCTGGGACAGCTCCTGTCCGCTCTGTTTCCGGAGCTCCCTCGCCGGGATCCGGCCTATATCAGGAAATATTCCGATCTGTTCCTGACCTATTTCCGATCGGCATCCCATGAAGAGCCCGAAACCTCTCTGTATCTTCTGGAGGCCGCCAAATATCTCCCCAAACAGGCCCGGCCGGCCACACTGCCCGTCATCAGCCATTTCCTGTCCCAGGGGGACCGCTGGCAGATCATCCTGAGCCTGGAACTGGTCGGCCGCTACGAGTCCGATGATCTGGACCGGGAGACCCTCAGCCCGCTGCTGTCTGCGCTCATCCACCGCGATGAACTGGGCCGGACGGTGACTCAGCTTCTGCTCAAAGTCGCCAATCGCTATCTGGACCCGGAAGAAAAACAAACACTTCAGGCCTTCATGGCCGATTCCAAAGACCGGATCCCTGTGGTCTTCCTGTCCAATCTGAAAACCGCGACGCATTGGTCCCTGAAACGGAATCAGCTCAACCTTTTGCTCTACTTCTCCATCAGCCGGGACGATGTGTCCTCCATCAATACCGCGATCCATCTGTGCAACCTGATCAAAGTCTCGGCCTACGAAACGGTGCGCCGCTCTGCCGGCAATGCCCTCCTTACGCTGATCCCCCATCTGAACGCCTTCGAGCGCAATGAAGTGGTGGTCGAACTCCTGCGCGCTCTGGAGATCGAGGGCCAGCGCTTCACGCAGTATATTCCCCACTACGTCGGCCGCGCACTGCTTTTCCTGGAGGACCGGGAGCTGACGGAAACCATTGACGACATGGAAGAGAAAATCAAAGTGGCGAGGCCGGAACTCAAAACGCTGATCCTCAATACGGTGGGCACGTCCCTGGCGTATTACAGCCAGTTCCGCGAAAAATTCGAAAATGAGCACACCGATGAGCACATCCAGGCGCTCACCGGGATCCTGTTATCGGCCCTGGCTGACCCCGACAGTCAGGTCCGCCGCACGGCGATGACGGTCATCGGCCGGAAACTGTTTGCCGATCCCATTGTGTCCCTGGATCACCGGGCCGATTTTTTCTATAACCTGGCCAAAAAGATCGTGGTGCTGACCCATGAACAGGAAAGCGATTCCCTGACCTTCATGTCCAATGCCGCCGCTTTCAATCATATTTACCGGTTCATGGGCGATTACGAAATGGCCCGCGGCGAGCTGAAGGTCCGCGATGTCGGCCGCTATGCCTTCTTTGCCGGCTCCTTCGATCCCTTTACGCTCTCTCACAAAGCCATTGCGCTGTTAGCCAGGGATATGGGCTACGAAGTGTACCTGGCCGTGGATGAATTTTCCTGGTCAAAGAAGACGCTGCCCAACAAGGTCCGCCGTCAGATCATCAGCATGAGCGTTGCCGGCGAAGAAGATCTCTACCTGTTCCCGCAGAGTATCCCCATCAATATCGCCAATGATGCCTCCATCGCCCGGCTGGGCACCCTGTTCCACGATCAGGTGACGCTTCTGTGCGGCTCCGATGTGGTCCTTCACGCCTCAGCCTATGAAAACCGCAAGGCCGTGGCCGATCTGCCCCACATCGTCTTCCTGCGCAATGAGCCGAAGGAACGTCTGGATCTCATCGAAAGCCGGCTGGGCCGCTACCGCGCCCTGAACCTGCCCGATGAACTGAAAACCATCAGCTCCTCCCAGATCCGGGAATACATTGATGAATCCCGGGATATTTCGACCCTCATCGATCCCCTGGCCCAGGCCTATATCTACGACAACGGTTTTTATCAGAAGACGCCCATTGAAAAGCCCATGGCCACCTTCAACAATCTGCAGCTCATCATTGAGACCCGTCTGTCACCGGCCCTGGAGAATGAACTGGCCCCCGTCATCGCCCAGGAACCGGCACTGTTGGACCTGATCCGAAAGACACTGCTCATGCCCTCGGGCCGCATCATGCTGCTGAGGGACTACGACCGCAATGAACTGGCCGGCATGGTGCTGGTCCACTGGACAAGGACCTCCATGTACTTCAGGGAAGTGCCTCAGGTCAGCCTGGCCGACCGGCTGCGCCATACCAGCCTGGGACGCCTTGCCACCATTGACTACGCCTGGGTGGCAGCCCACGGCGAGGTCCGGGACTACCACCAGATCCTCTTCACCGAAGCCCTGGCCTTCCTCATTGCCCGTGATTATGAAAACTGCCTGTACAACCCCAAACTTCCGGTGAAGGATCCCAAAATGGAAGAGACCCTGATGCTGTTCAACTTCACCCGCCACACCGAGACCGGAAAGAATCTCTATCTGGTGGATATGGCTTCACCGGTGGTGTTGAATCTGGATGTGGAAAACATCCTCAAGGAACCCTTCCGCAGCTCCCTGACCATCCACCGGGCCGTCCTCAGGGCCCGCCGCAAACTCCAGGCAGCCCTGGGTGATCTGTTCCCGGGAGAACTGATCATCCCCATTGAGCCGCTGATGCTCCATCAGGCGATGATCCGCAAGATCACCGCCGTCAATAAAGTCCCTCCGGTGCAGACGGACAAACGGCAGCTGGGCAAATACATGTGCGTCCCCTACGGCGATCTCCTGGATGATTATCTCATTCCCAATACGGTGACCAAAGCGCTTCATACCGAAAAATACTATGAGCCGGATCTGCGGACTTTTTCCGTAAAGGAACTGCCCTTCTACCTGAATCTGGAAAATCAGGTCCGCACCGTCAAATCCTTCAACCGGGATCTCATCCTGGTGGATACGCTGACCCATAAAGGGTACCGCATGGATGCGTTGAACCCGCTGCTCATCCGCCATGACCTGAAGATCAAAAAAATCATTTCCGGCATCATCTCCGCCCGGGGCCGGGATCACATCGAAACCATGGGCCACAAGATCGACTCAGTGTACTATTTCCCGCGGATCCGGTCCTGGTTCAACGAAAACCAGCTCTATCCCTTCCTTGGCGGCGACTCCCTGTGGCGCGGACAGTTTCCCGAGCGGAATCTTCTGCCCAGCATCAACCTGATCCTGCCTTATACCTACCCTTCCTTCCTGATCAATCAGTCCGGAGAAGAAGTCATCCGCCTGTCGCGGATCTGCCATGAGAACGCTCTGGACATCATCCACACCATTGAAATGGAATATAACCGGATCCATTCAAGGAAGCTGACGCTGATGAACCTGGGTCAGGTCATCACCGTTCCCCGGGCTGTGGATACCGGGGAAGGCGTCCAGTATGATCTGAATCTGAGCCCGTCCAGTCTGGTGAACAATTACCTGGAACATCTCAACCGGCTGCACCACCTCCGCTGATGGACCTGCTGATGGATCTGCTGATGAACCTGCCTGATGTTCTTCGCTATGAACTTCGCTGATGATTGCAGAGGGGCTGCTCTGATGATCTTTCCGGATGATCTT
>CAYYVR010000056.1:12434-15536 GCA_964475185.1 uncultured Clostridium sp.
GATGATCTTTCCGGATGATCTTCCCGGATGATCTTCCCTGCTGTTTTCAGCGACTGATATACGCCCATTCTATTGCCGCCCTATTGAAAGACAACGGAGGAACTTATGAGAACCTGTGAACTGAACGGCACCCGCTTTCTGGTGCCGGATAAATATCTTGAAAAGCTTCAGGCAAAACTAGGGCCAACGATCCGCTTTTCACCCCTGGCTGATTTAAGCTTGCTGCGCAATGCTCCTGTGGTGGATATCCTGGTGGATGATCCCCGTTTCACGGACCGGTTCATTGCCAAGAGCCTGGATTTCGTCCGTGAAGACCGGCGCTTTCCCCTTCTGGCTGAACGGATCGATCCTGACCCGATATCGGATCATTCCTTCAGCAGCCTCAGCCAGGGCAACGATCTGGATTACCGGGTCGTCAATCTGGCTGAGGGGGTATCGGATCATCGGGATCCGGAAGCCTTCCGGGTGGTCCTTTGCGGACTGGGCGATGTGGGCGGAACACTCCTGACGGGCCTGCGGCTGCTGGGGGATGAAACCATCTCCGAGATCCTGATCTATGACCGCAGCGAATCCAAACTGCAGCGCTGGTACCGGGAAGCATCTCAGATCCTGAAACCGGACGGCTCCTACATGCCTCCCCTGCGGATCATCGGCAGGGACGAACTGTTCCAGGGCGATGTCTTCATTTTCTGCGTGTCAGCAGGCGTCCCGCCGGTGGGTCAGGAAAGCGGGAAGGATGTCCGCATGATCCAGCTGGAGAAAAACGCCGAGATCCTGCAGGAATATGTGGATCTGGCCGCATCGGCCGGCTATGAGGGCTACTTCTACATCGTGTCGGATCCGGTGGATCAGCTGTGCATGTCCGCCTGGCGCAGAGGCGGTCTGCAAAGCCGTCAGATCCGCGGTTTCGGACTGGGGGTCATGTATGCCCGGGCCGTGTTCCATGCCAGAGAAAACAGCCTGCCCGTTGAAGATCTGCGTGTCTACGGTCCCCATGGCCAGGGCCTTCAGGTCCTCAACAGCAGCCAATCCTATGATCAGGACCTCTCCCTTGAGCTCACCGAAAAGACCCGGACCGAGAATCTGACGATCCGCGCTGCCGGTTTCAAGCCCTACATTGCCCCTGCCCTGTCCTCCGGTGCGCTGTCCATCCTGGCCTGCCTCAAGGGCCAGTGGCACTATTCCAGCACCCTCCTGGACGGTGTCTGGTTCGGCACCCGAAACCGCAGAGTGGATCAGTACGTCGAATATGAGAGCCTTCCCCTGGCTGAAGATTTCACCGGCAGGCTGGAACAGACGCGCAGGGCACTGATCGCCTCCATGGAGACCTCATCGTGAAGAAAGTCGAACTGCACTGTCATACCAATGCCTCGGACGGCATGCGAACACCACAGCAACTGGTGGAGGCTGCCGTTGCAGCGGACATTTCTGTCCTGGCGCTCACCGATCACGACACCATGGACCATGTGGACGAAGTCGCTGCCCTGTGCCGGGAAACCTCCATCCGGTTCATCCCCGGCATCGAACTCTCCTGCTGGAACGGTCTGGAATCCGTCCATATCCTGGGGTATTTCAAAAACGGGGATCACCGGCAGGATGAACTCCAGGAGGTCCTGGCTGCCTTCCAGCAAAAACGCAGGGAACGGGCCCGGATGATCCGCGACCTCCTCCTCCGGCACTACCGCATCGAGATCGATCTGGATGAACTCGATATGCGCCAGGGCGCTTCCATCGGCCGGGCGAATCTGGCAGCGCTCATCGGTGAAAAATACAATCTCGGGAAAGATGAGATCTTTGCCCGGTATCTGGGTGACCATTCCAGAGCCTTCATCCCGTCCTCGGACATGCCCCCCGCCGATGGCATCCGCCTCCTGAATCAGGCAGGTGCCCTGGCGATCCTGGCCCATCCCGGAGAACTGCGCAAGACAAAGTTCTCCGAACTTTTCGGCCTTGCCTTTGACGGGGCGGAATGTTATTATCCCAATCATACGCCTCAGCGCACCCGGGAATTCATCCGCGCGTGCCTCGCCCGAAATCGCTTCATCACCTGCGGTTCCGATGATCACGGCATTCCCCGTGATCAAAAGCACGGCACCCTGGGCAGCACCCCCTTCGCCGAAGCGCACCTGAAACCCTTTCTTGACTACTTGGACATTCAACTATAGATTTTAATCAACCCAAGGAGACAGCACCGATGAACTTAAGAGCAATGAAAGAACGCAGCCGGCTGCTTCATCAGAATCTGAACCAGAAAAACGACTATCGCATGACAGAGGTCATCCGCTATCTGCGGGGCAAGGATCTCTCGACCCGTCAGATCGAGACTTTGAGACTGGAGCTGCTGGAGAAAGCCACTGAAGCACAGGCGCAGGGAAAAGCCGCCGACTCTGCCTTCAATTATGACTACCGGACCTACATCGACCAGCTGGCGGAGACCATTCCTGCCATGTCCCCCGCCGAACAGCGCTACGAAAGCTTCCGCCTGTGGGGCATCCTGATCCTGGCCCTGGGAGCCATCTCCATCCTGACGGATCTGGCCAGTCATTATCTCAGCGACGGGGACGGACCGCTGCGCTGGACCGTCAACGGCTTTGAAGCCATTCTGATCCTTCTGATCACCGGGATCTCCGCCATCGTCAGTTCGCTTTTCACCCGCCGCAAACTGGAGCGGGATCCGGACTTCTTCTCCAAAAAAGCCGGGAACCTGTTCTTCGACTTTCTGGGGACCTATGGGTTCAGTCTGATCTGGTTGGTGGTCTGCCTGATCCTGATGTATTTCTTCCGGGATGCCATTCTCCTGGACGTCTCCATGGCGGCGGCTGCAGTTGTTTTTGCCGTCCTTGCGATCCTGTACGGTCTGATCCTGAACTTTCTCCGAAACAAAGCCTGGCGTGCCTGATCCCAGCCCCTGTCCATTTTCGCGAAACACTTTCGGAATTTTGTGAACGATGGAACCACTCAATGCGGAACCAGTAGATCCTGATATCATTAAATCCTGATATCGTGACCTCCTGACGATCACAGGACCCTGCATCAAAGCAACTCGACGAAAAAAATCCCTGCCGGTGATGGACCGGCAGGGATTTTTCATTGGGGTTCTTC
>CAYYVR010000057.1:0-1434 GCA_964475185.1 uncultured Clostridium sp.
ATCATCCGAGGTCCACAGGACCCGCCGCGGTTTGGCGCCATCGGGTCCGGAGATCACACCGCGCTGTTCCAGATCATCCATGATCCGGGCGGCCCGGTTGTAGCCGATGCGCATCCTGCGCTGCAGGAACGATGTCGAGGCCTGATTGTATTCCATGACGATGCGGACGGCTTCCTCCAGAAGTTCATCGGTTTCTTCGTCCTGGCCATTGGCGCCGGAGCCGCCCTTTTCGATGTGCTCGATGATGGATTCATCGTATTTGACTTCCGACTCCACCACCTTGATGTGGGAGACGATGGCTTCGACTTCCTCCTCCGTGATGAAGGCCCCCTGGACCCGCTTGGGCTTATGAGCGCCCATGGGGGAATAGAGCATGTCGCCCTTGCCCAGGAGCTTTTCCGCTCCGCCCTGATCCAGGATGGTCTTGGAATCCACATAGGAGGAAACGGCAAAGGAGATCCGGGACGGGATGTTGGCTTTGATGACACCGGTGATGACATCCACCGAAGGCCGCTGGGTGGCAATGACCAGATGCATGCCGGCGGCCCGGGCCATCTGGGCCAGGCGGGCGATGTAGCTTTCCACTTCACCGGCCGCCACCATCATCAGATCCGCCAGCTCATCGACGATGATGACGATGTATGGCAGCTTCTCTTTGATTTTTCCCTTGGCCAGGAGATCATTATAGCCTTCGATGTTTCGGACGGTGTTTTCATTGAACAGATCATAGCGCCGTGTCATTTCATTGACGGCCCAGTTCAGCGCTCCGGCCGCCTTCTTGGGATCGGTGACGACGGGGATCAGAAGGTGCGGAATGCCGTTATAGACCGACAGTTCCACCATCTTGGGATCCACCATGATCAGGCGCACTTCCTCCGGCGTGTATTTATAGAGCAGGGACACGATGAGGGAGTTGATGCAGACCGACTTGCCGGAGCCCGTGGCGCCGGCAATGAGAACATGGGGGAACTTGGCGATGTCGCCGATGATGATGTCACCGGAAATATCCTTGCCCAGGCCCATGGCCAGCTTCTGCGTGCTTTTATTGAACTTATCCGAATCGATGACTTCCCGCAGGAAGACCGGCACCGTTTCCCGGTTGGGGATCTCGATGCCCACCGCAGCCTTGCCCGGGATCGGCGCCTCGATGCGCACCCCGGTGGCCGCAAGCCCCAGGGCGATGTCATCGGACAGATTCGTCACCTTGCTGACTTTGATGCCGGCCTTGAGCTGAAGCTCATAGCGGGTGACAGACGGCCCCTTGCTGACATCGATGACCCGTGCCTCGACGCCGAAATCAGCCAGCGTGTCCTGGAGTTTGCGGGCGTTCTCCAGAATCTCATGGTGATCATCCTCATCCATCATGCCGCGCATATTTTCCTTGAGCAGCGCCACGCCGGGATATTTGTAGACCGGTTTGGGCTTCTCGGTTTC
>CAYYVR010000057.1:1534-15347 GCA_964475185.1 uncultured Clostridium sp.
TCAGCTGCCGACGCCCCGAATGGATCGAGGTCTTCAGGATCCACGAACACTCTGCCCACTTCATCCGCGGCCTCTGTTCCGTCATCCGGCTCGCTCTGATACAGGGTATTCTCCTCGGTGAAATCATCCGGCGGCAGGTTTTTGGACGGCTCCTCCGGCCGGACTTCTTCCGTCCGGGGATTTTTCTCGTCCCGGACTTTGTTCCAGCTCTCCAGATAAGGCACGGTGATGGGGTTCTTCTCCCTGGGATCGGCTGCTTTCTTGCCGGCCTGCGGCGAAGGCGCCCCAGCGGATTTGCCTTTGACTTCGATGTTGAAGCGGCTTTTTGAATCCCGGCCCGGATCGGACCGATGGGCCATCCGCGGATGGTCGGCTAAAAAGGAAGGCAGGGTCAGTTTCTCCTCCGGCTCATCCTTTCCCCGCCCGGCGGAGGATGTCCCCGCCGAAGCGGATGCGGCCCTTTGGTCCGGTGAATGCTTAAACGTCCGGGTCTTGTCGCTCCGGGCAGGGTCCTTGCCCCCGGCCGGCGCAGAGAGCTCGCCGATCATCCGCGTCCGATCCCGTTCCTGGACCGCCTGCTCTTTCAGCTCATTGTTCTTTTCCCGGAGATCCGAGATTTTGGAGGTCACCTGGCCGGTGACTTCCTGGCCTTTTTTCAGGGAGTCATAGAGCGTCGTGTTGAAAATCAGCACGGCCCCCAGGATCATCCCGAGAAATGAAAAGATATAAGCCCCCACTTCACCAAACAGCTTGATGAAGGGATACGTCATGAGAAACCCCAGGACCCCGCCATGGGTCTTTTCACGCAGATCCCCGATCTCGGTCAGCGCGCTGGTCAGGGACATGGCATCCAGCCGGTACATGTGACCCACTGACAGCATGATCAGAATGGAGAAAATCACCAGGGTGACCCCCACGGTGCGCCGGTTCAGCAGAAAATCCCGTTTGCGCAGGATGAACGCCATGCCCAGCGTCAGGAGCAGCACGGGAAAGATGTATCCCAGACTGCCAAAGGATGCAATGGCCATATTTTTTAAAAATTCACCGACCCGGCCCGTCTGATCCGTGAAGATCCCAGCCGTGAGCAGCAACCCGAAGCCGATCAGGATGATCCCGGTGATTTCGTTGCCATAGCCCTCAAAAAACCGGCTGGTCCCGTCACCGGCCTTTGACCGTCTGGAACGGGCAGCCGGTTTGGACCGGCCCGTCCGCCTGGACGCCGTTGTTTTTTTCTTCTCCGCCATGGGTCGACACCTCCTGTTATGTGATAAAACCTGTTGAAATGAAAATATATAATACCATCTAATATTTTAACATAATATCGGCCGGATTGTTGAGGATCCAGGCCATGCCGTCAGAAAAACCACATCGAGGGCCTCCCATTGACCGCCTGATGACCGCCTTTTGCGGCATGAACCGATGGCCTGCGCGCCCGGCAGGATTGAGGCCGTTTTTCATTTTCAGGCCAGAGGCATTTTCGGACAAGGGTCCTTCGGGCCAGGGTCCTTCGAGCCAGGATCATTTTTCTGCCTGCCATTTTACCGATTGCTTCACCAGGCCATCAGCATCGGTTGATGTTCCGTTCCTCTGCCGGGGATTCCGCAGAGGATTCGTCGTATGATGATTAACCAGTTGCACCCAATCAGATTGTTAATAATTTAATCAGTAAACGCTGTCTTTGATAAAACTTTGATTTACACTATAACTATACACAATATACATCCGTTTCTGATGTTGCAGCTGAACAAATTATCCATTGTCTTGGAATGTAAATCTGACGAAAAGACTGCTCGTCAAACGTCGTGTCATGCATAACATACAGTGAAAGCCCCTTCACGATGACACCCTGGTTTTAGCTGCCTGCCGTCATGTTGCCGCTCCGGATGGTCACTTTTTACCGAACCGCCGCCGCAGGATCCTCCTTATGCTTAATAATCGAACATCACAAAAAAGGGGAAATTAATAATGAAGAAAAAATATCTATCCTTGATCGCGGCCCTGAGCCTTGTCACGGGCATCATGGCAGGCTGTACACCAGCCGCACCCACTGATACGACGACAGCCGGCACCACACCGGCCGAAACGACATCTGCCGGAACAACGGCGGACACCACCACGGCCGATACCACGGCACCTGGGACCTCAGCAGAAGCCAGAGAATTCGATGTCGTCGTCGTCGGCGGAGGCGCCGCCGGATTATCGGCCGCCATCACCGCCGCCGAAGACGGTGCCAAAGTCGCTCTCCTTGAAAAACTCGGTTTTGTCGGCGGCAGCACGCTCTTATCCGGCGGCATCGTCTACGGGTACAACTCCAAGATCCATCAGGCCGCCGGCATCGAGGATTCTGTGGATGATCTGGTCCAATACTGGTCAGACCGCGCCCAGGGCAAAAATGATCCGGCGTTCCTCCGGTTCGTTGCAGAACACTCCGGCGAGACCATCGACTGGGTGGTGGAACGCGGTGTGGTATTCGGGCAGACTTATCCCACCGGCACCAGCCCGGTGGCACGTGCCGTTTCCACTGCCAATGGCGGGGCCGGCATCATCAAACCGCTGGAAGCCCATGCCAAGACCCTGGACATAGAATTTTTCATGGAAACGCCGGCCACTGAACTGATCCTCACCGACGGCGCCGTCACCGGTGTCAGGGCCGTGACGAAAGATGAGGAAGAACTGACCTTCAACGCCAGGGCCGTCATTCTGACCACCGGCGGATTTGACCACAATGAAGATCTGATGAAAGAATACGCCGCCCGCTCCGTGGGCCATCACACCTTTGCCGGCGTCGGCAATACCGGAGACGGACTGCTCATGGCCAAAGATGCCGGTGCCGACATCGTCTCCAACGGAGGCACCATCGGGTTCCGCCGCGTGGCAGATGAACCTTCCTACACCACCGCCATCTCCTCCCTGATGTGGATGCCCTACCTGTCCGTGAACAAAAACGGTGAGCGCTTCGTCAACGAAGCCATCGATTATCCGCTGTTCTATGAAGCCCTCATTGCGCAGCCCGAGCAGATCAGCTATCTGATCTTTGATGGCAACACCTTCGCGGACCCGCTGGAAGATGCCGTCGCCAAGGGCAACGCATTCAAAGGCGAGACCCTGGAAGATTTGGCACAGGCCGCCGGCATCGACCCCGTCCAATTCACAGCCACCGTGGAAGCCTACAATGCCATGCTGGCAACGGGCGAAGACAAGGAATTCGGCAAAGTCGTCACCGACCACAAACCCATCGACAAAGCTTCCTTCTACGCCCTGAAAGTCGAACCTGCCATTCTCGGAACCATGTCCGGCGTCAAGATCGACCTGGACACCCACGTTCTGGACACCGCCGGCAATCCCATCCAGGGACTCTACGCCGCCGGTGAAGTCGCCAACGGCAGCTTCTTCAACCTCGAATACCCTGCCAGCGGAACCTCCATCCAGATGTCTCTGACCTTCGGACGCATCGCAGGCGGCAACGCGGCAGCCGGAAAATAAACTGACTCGCCTGAAAATGCCTGGTTCCCCTCCTCGTGAGGGAAACCAGGCATTTTACTTTTTAACGGGCTCTGCAATTCTCTGCGGGGATGGGATCCCCTTTTGCCATCATCAGTCCATGATGAGTTCATCAATGCCCTTGCCGGGCGGCACCATGGGCAGAACTTTGAAGTTCTTGTCGATGATGCAGTTGATGACGGTGGGCCGGCCGGTGGCCAGGGCCTCTTTGAGGACCCGGTCGGCGTCTTCCTTGCGATCCAGATTGAAGCCCACGGCGCCGAAGGCCTCACACAGCTTGACGTAGTCGATGTCGATGCCCAGGTCCGTGGCGGAATAGCGCTCATCGTAGAAAAGGGTCTGCCACTGCCGGACCATGCCCAGCACTTTATTGTTCAGGACCACGACAACGATGGGGATATTGTAGCGCACGGCGGTGATGAGTTCATTGAGGTTCATCCGGAAACATCCGTCGCCGGCGATGTTCAATACCGTCCGGTCGGGAAAAGCCAGTTTGGCGCCCAGGGCAGCCCCCATGCCGAAGCCCATGGTGCCCAGGCCGCCGGAGGTAAGGAGCTGACGCGATGATTTGAACCGGTAATACTGGGAGGCCCACATCTGATGCTGACCGACTTCGGTGCAGACGATGGCATCACCGCCGGTGAGTTCATAGAGTTTTTCGATGACGAACTGACCGGTGAGTCCTTCGCCCACTTCCAGGGGGAACTGATGGATCAGGCCGTTGACTTCATCGATCCACGCGCTGTGATCCATCTGTTCCAGATCGGCATTGAGTCCACGCAGGACTTCTTTGATGTCCCCGATCAGGAAATGATCGGAGGCCACGTTCTTGTTGATCTCCGCCGGATCGATGTCGATGTGCAGGATGTCGGCCCTGCCGGCGAAATTCCCGGCGCTGCCGATGACCCGATCATTGAGCCGGGCGCCGATGACGACCAGAAGATCACAGCGGGTGATGCCGATGTTGGAGGATTTGGAGCCGTGCATGCCGATCATGCCGGTGTAGAGCGGGTCCTCTCCGGGGAAGACGCCGGTGCCCATGAGACTGCAGGTGACTGGTGCGTTGATTTTATGGGCAAACTCCACGACCTCTGCATCGGCCTGGGATAAGGCAGCTCCGCCGCCCACCAGGATAAAGGGCTTTTTCGCCTGGCGGAGCAGATCCATGGCTTCTTTCAGATCGGCGGGTTCCAGCGTCGCCTTCTCCCGATGAGCTTCCCGGGGCGCCTCATAAGTATATTCCGTTACGGCCGAGGTCAGATCCTTGGGGATGTCGACGAGGACAGGACCGGGCCGGCCGCTGCGGGCAATATGGAAGGCTTCCCGGAGGATGCCGGCCAGATCCTTAATGTCCTTGACCAGAAAATTATGCTTGGTGATGGGCATGGTGATCCCGAAGATATCGATCTCCTGGAAACTGTCCTTGCCGATGAGGTTCATCGGTACATTGGCCGTGATGGCCACCATGGGGGTCGAATCCATGAACGCCGTTGCCAGGCCTGTGACCAGATTGGTGGAACCAGGGCCTGAAGTCGCCATAACGACCCCGACTTTTCCCGTGGCCCGGGCATAGCCGTCAGCGGCATGGGATGCCCCCTGTTCGTGGGCAGTCAGATAATGTCTGATCTCCTGACTGTGTTTGTAGAGTTCGTCATAAATATTGATGATGGTGCCGCCCGGATAGCCGAAGACCGTATCGACTCCCTGTTCTTTGAGGCACTCGATGACAATTTGCGCGCCAGTTAATTTCATGATGGGTACTCCTCTGTTTAATCGGCGGACAGGACGGCACCGCGGCTTGCGGATGTCACAAGTTTCGCGTACCGGGCCAGTACACCGGTTTTGATCTTTGGTTTGGGAATGATGTGCGTTTTGCGCCGCTCGGCGAGTTCTTCCTCGCTGAGACGGACATCGATGGTCCCTTCCGTCATATCGATGGCCAGAAGGTCGCCGTCACGGAGCAGGCCGATGTTGCCGCCCAGGGCAGCTTCCGGTGAGATGTGGCCGATGGCCGCACCGCGGGTGGCCCCGGAAAAGCGCCCGTCGGTGATGAGGGCCACTTCGCTGTCCAGACCCATTCCGGCAATGGCCGAGGTGGGGGTCAGCATCTCTCGCATGCCCGGACCGCCTTTGGGTCCTTCGTAGCGGATGACCACCACATCGCCGGCGACGATGCGCCCGCCGTAGATGGCTTCCACCGCCGCTTCCTCGGAATCAAAGACCCGGCAGGGACCTGAGTGGACGAGCATTTCCTCACTGACGGCGGATTTTTTGACGACGCAGCCTTCCTGGGCGATGTTGCCCTTTAAGACGGCGATGCCCCCGTAGGTGCTGTAGGGATTGTCGATGGGGCGGATCACCCTGGCGTCCAGGATCCGGACATTCTCCAGGTTTTCAGCCAGCGTCCGGCCCGTCACCGTGATGTTGCCGGTGTCGATGAGGCCCCGGCTCGCCAGTTCCCTCATGACGGCATGGACGCCGCCGGCGGACTGTAGATCCTGCATATGATAAGGACCTGCCGGTGCCAGTTTGCAAAGGTTCGGTGTGCGGCGGGAGATCTCATTGGCCAGATCCAGGCTCAGCGCCACGCCGGCCTCATGGGCAATGGCCGGGAGATGGAGCATGGAATTGGTGCTGCAGCCCAGGGCCATATCCACCGCCAGGGCGTTGCGGAAGGTCACTTCATTCATGAGATCCCGGGGCCGGATGTCGCGTTTGAGCATCTCCATCACCTGTTTGCCCGCCGTCTTGGCCAGGCGTTCCCGTTCCGCATAGACGGCCGGGATCGTCCCGTTTCCCGGCAGGGCCATGCCGATGGCCTCACTGAGACAGTTCATGCTGTTGGCGGTATACATGCCCGAACAGGATCCGCAGGTGGGACAGGCCGCGTTTTCGCAGTCAGTCAGCTCCTCTTCTGTCATGTTCCCGGCTTTGTACGTTCCCACCGCCTCAAACATCCGGCTCAGATCGAAATCCACGCCGCGATGCTTCACTGACAGCATGGGACCGCCCGAGACCACCACGGTGGGGATATTGACCCGGGCTGCCCCCATGAGCATGCCGGGGACGATCTTGTCACAGTTGGGCACCATGACCATGGCATCAAACCCGTGGCCCATGGCCATGGCCTCCACGGAATCGGCGATGAGCTCCCGGGTGACCAGGGAGTAGTTCATGCCGACATGGCCCATGGAGATGCCGTCACAGACGCCGATGGCGGGAAATACCACAGGCGTCCCGCCCGCCATGAGGATCCCGGTGCGGACCGCCTCCACGATGACATCCAGATGTTTATGCCCCGGCACGATCTCGCTTTTGGCACTGCAGATGCCGATCAGCGGCCGCTCCAGCTCATCATCCGTCATTCCCATGGCCTTGAACAGAGAGCGGTGGGGGGCTTTCTCCACCCCGCGCTTCACTACATCACTTCTCATTGTTGATCCTTCCCTTCCTTGCAAATAACTTCAAGTCTGTCTTCTACCTGTCCCGTCACGCCTCCGGTTGTTCCGTCAGCTTGTTCTCTCCGGTCGTTCCGTTTGGGGTTCCGTCTGGTTGTTCCGTTTGGCTGTTCCGTTTGCGGTTCCGTTTGCGGTTCCGCTTGCGGTTCCGCCCGGCTCTTCGTCTAATGATTCCAGCTCTTCGTCTATTTGTTCCAGCTCATCATCTTTCTCAGCTCAGCACCGACCTCTTCCACCTGATGGCCCTGTTCGATGCGCCGCCGGGCTGTGAATGCCGGCCGGTTGGCCTTGTTCTCCAGGATCCAGTTCTTGGCGAAGGTGCCATCCTGGATCTCACTGAGGACTTTTTCCATTTCCTTTTTCGTCTCATCGGTGATGATCCGGTCGCCGACGGAATAATCACCATACTCTGCTGTATCAGAGATGGAGTAGCGCATGTAGCTCAAACCGCCCTGGATGACCAGATCGATGATCAGTTTCATCTCATGGACACATTCAAAATAGGCACTTTCAGGCTGATAACCGGCTTTGACCAGCGTCTCGAACCCGGCTTTCATCAGCGCGGTGACTCCGCCGCAGAGAACGGCCTGTTCCCCAAAGAGATCCGTTTCGGTCTCTTCCTTGAACGTGGTCTCAAGAATGCCCGCTCTGGCTCCGCCGATGCCCAGGGTATAGGCCAGCGCCATCTCCCTGGCATGACCGCTGGCATCCTGATAGACCGCGATGAGACACGGAACGCCCTTGCCTTCGGTGAACTGGCTGCGGACGGTGTGGCCCGGTCCCTTGGGGGCGACCATGAATACGTCGACCTGGGCCGGCGGCACGATCTGGCCGTAGTGGATGTTGAAGCCATGGGCAAAGGCCAGGCTCTTGCCTGCGCCCAGATGAGGCAGGATGCTTTCCGTGTAGATATCCGGCTGGCGCTCATCGGGGACCAGCATCATAATGACATCCGCCTGGGCGGCTGCTTCAGAGGCCGTTGCCACTCGAAGCCCGCTCTCCTCAGCCTGTTTCCATGATTTGCTGCCTTCGTACAGACCGACAATGACATTGACGCCTGATTCCTTCAGATTCAACGCATGGGCATGACCCTGTGAACCGTAGCCGATGATGGCCACCGTCTTGCCGCTGAGAGCTTCCCTGTTACAATCCTGTTCGTAGTACATAACTGCCATTTTCATATTCCTCCTGAATTCCCTTATCATTTTTCACGTTTTTTTTAATTTTCTCTGTCTGGTCCCGCCAGACGGTTATCTTTGGTTCCTCTGAAAAGTTGTCATCTTTGGTTCTTTCCTGTTCTTACCTTTTGTTCCTCTGCCGCTTCATCTTTGGGTCCTCAGAAGCCACCCGCCCTGCGCTGTGGATCATCGGGTTTTCTCCCTCAGATCCTGCGGTTTGTTTCCCCTGGGATCATTGGGACTTCCCCCGCCGGTTCAGGCTCAGGTCCTGCCTCTTTTAATGCGTGATGGGCTGGCTGCCTCGGCCCAGGGCCGTCAGTCCGGTCCGGGTCATCTCGATGATCCCGTAGGGTTCAGCCACCCGGAGGAATGCATCGATCTTATCACCGTCGCCAGTGATCTCAACGATGATGCTCTCGGTCCCCAGATCCACGATGCTGGCCCGGAAAATATCCACCACATTGCGAATGGGGCCGCGATCCTCTTCCCTGGCCCGGAACTTGACCAGAGCCAGTTCGCGGTAGACGGCCTGATTGACTTTGAGTTCCTCCACTGCCCGGACCACATACAGCTTCTTGGATTGCTTGATGATCTGCTCCAGCGTGGAATCATCGCAGGTCACAGCGACGGTGATCCGCGAGACCCCCGGCTCCTGGGTCCGTCCCACCGACAGGCTGTCGATGTTGTAGGCTCTTCGGCTGAAGAGGCCTGAGATTCTTGAAAGCACACCTGGTTCATTCAAAACCAGGATCGACAATACGTGTCGTTCCATAACATGTCACTTTTGCCCTGATGTACGGGCACTCCTTTCTTTTGTTTCATTTGATCCTTTTGATTCTTTTGTTTTTATGTAATATAAAAGCCCCTGCAGCGAATGCAGGGGCGAAATATTTCCACGGTACCACCCTAATGCCGACACGAAGCCGGCGCTCGATCAAGTTCTGTCAAACTCTGGCCTGTAACGGGGCCAGCCGTTTCCACTTACTGATTATTTTCTGCGGAACCGCTCAGGAGTGAGTGTCCCCTTCCGGACAGTATCGATTCGCACCAGCCATCGATTCTCTGGGTCTGCGCCTGGAAGGTCTTTTTCTCCGTCATCACACTTTGTTAATGATTTAAGATGAATCTTACCAAAGCATTACGCCTGTGTCAACTGATTATCATAAAATATTATTATTGAGGCTTTCGTTGACAGTATGGAAAATGGCAGGGTTTTCTCATTTTCCTTGCTGAAGCGCCCTTTTTCAATGACAGAGGGCACCTTGCGGTGCCCTGGACCCATTCGATCCGAATGGGAAATTGATGATGGTAAAGCGTTCCTCCGAAGCGGGGAACGTCAGAGGCGTTGCCTCTATGCCTGTTCTTTGGCTACTGCTTCCTTGTCCTTGCGGTCTGCATCGAGGATGGCATCGCGGCGGGACAGGTTGAGACGTCCCTGAGCGTCGATCTCCACGACTTTGACCAGGATCTCATCGCCGACGCTGACGATGTCTTCGACTTTCTCCACGCGCTTGGTGTCAAGCTTGGAGATGTGGACGAGGCCTTCCTTGTTGGGGAGGATCTCGACGAAGGCACCGAAGTTCATGAGACGGGTGACTTTTCCAAGATAAACTTCGCCCGGGAGCACATCGCGGGTGATGCCGTCGATGATTTTGTAGGCTTCCTTGGCCATGGCAAGGTCGGTTCCGGCAATGAAGACGGATCCGTCATCGTTGATGTCGATCTTGACGCCGGTGTCGGCGATGATCTTATTGATGACCTTACCGCCGGATCCGATGACATCACGGATCTTGTCGGGATTGATCTTCATGGTGAGGATCTTCGGTGCGTACTGGGACACATCTTCACGCGGCTGGGCAATGGCGCCCTTCATGACATCCAGGATCTGCATCCGGGCTGCTCTGGCGTTATTGATGGCCGTCTTCACAACGTACTCGGACATTCCCTTGATCTTGGTGTCGACCTGGATCGAGGTGATTCCCTTCTCAGTGCCCGCAACTTTGAAATCCATGTCGCCGAAGAAATCTTCGATGCCCTGGATATCCGTTACGACTTCTTCTCTGGACAGATCATCTGTGGTGAACAGTCCCATGGCGATCCCTGCAACAGGCCGCTTCAGGGGCACACCGGCATCCATCAGCGCCAGCGTGGAGGCACAGACTGCTCCCTGGGAGGTGGATCCGTTGCTGGATAAGACTTCAGACACCAGACGAATGGTGTAGGGGAATTCTTCTTCCGACGGGATCACGGCTTCCAGGGCCCGTTCAGCCAGCGCACCATGACCGATCTCACGACGGCCGGGCCCTCTCATGGGACGGGTCTCGCCCACAGAATAGCTGGGGAAATTATAGTGGTGGATGTAACGCTTGGTCACTTCTTCGGAGATGCCGTCCAGTTTCTGGATCTCGCCGATGGAGCCCAGGGTCGTCACCGTCATGACCTGAGTCTGACCTCTGGAGAAGAGACCTGAACCATGGGTCCGGGGCAGAATGCCGACTTCGGATTTCAGATCACGGATCTCATCGAAGGCACGGCCGTCGACGCGCTTGTGCTCATTGATGGCCATGTCGCGGACGATCTCTTTCTGCATCTGATAGACGACTTCAGCGATATCGCTCTTTTTGGCGGCAAAATCATTGCCGTACACGGCTTTGAAATGCTCGGCGATCTTTTCCTTGGCCAGATCCATTTCCGCATTGCGCTCGGTCTTGATGGCCTTGGAGTAAACCTGGCGGATCAGATCGCCGGCAAAGGCGCGGACGCTCTGTTCCAGTTCGCCATCGATCTGATGGATCTCGACTTCCTTCTTTTCCTTGCCGTAGAGACGTCTGGCTTCTTCCTGCATGTCCAGGATCGGCTGACACTGCTCCACCCCGTAGGCGATACCGCGGATGATGGTATCTTCATCCACTTCCTTGGCGCCGGCTTCCACCATCATGACCCGTTCTCTGGTGGCGACCACCGTCAGGTCCATGAGGGATTCTTCCCGCTCTTTGGAATTGGGGTTGCACACGAAATTGCCGTCGATGAGACCGACGGAAACGGCAGCTACGGGCGTTGTGAAGGGAATGGATGAGATGTAGAGTGCGGTGGAGGCGGCATTGATGGCCAGGATCTCCGGCAGATTGTCCGGTTCAACGGATACGACGGTGTTTACGACCTGAACGTCATTGCGCAGTCCCTTGGGGAACAGCGGACGCAGCGGGCGGTCGGTGGCACGGGCAGCCAGGATGGCATTCTCGGTGGGACGGCCTTCACGCTTGATGAAGCCTCCGGGGATCTTGCCAACGGCATAGAGTCTTTCCTCGTAATCCACGGACAACGGGAAGAAATCGATCCCGTCTCTGGGCGATTCACTCATGTTGACATTGGTAAGGATCACAGTTTCACCATAATTCATGAACAGCGCGGTGTCGGATAAGAACCCGATATTGCCCAGTTCAATGCCCATGGTACGGCCGGCGACTTCAGTCTTTAAAATAGGTTTCATAAACTCTCCTTTTTTCTGTGCTCACATTCAGACCCGCTGTATATTTAATTATATGTCACACACCACTCATCCATTGGTGTCTGAATTATAATTAGATACACAACCCGCCTGAAATAGGCATAGTTTTCATTCTTTCATTATAGCAAAACAATGGGACCTTGTCCTGATAAATCAGATAACAGAGAAAATATCAGAAAAATATCCGGCAAATATCTGCTGGATATCTCCTGGATATCTCTCGGATATATCTTGGATCTCTGCTGGCTCTCTGCTGGCTCTCTGCTGGCTCTCTGCTGGATCTCTGCTGGTTCTCTGCTGGTTCTCTGCTGAATAGATGCCTCAAAATACCGGTCTCCCTGGTCATCACGGATGGGACACCATCCGGAGCCGGTGGATCCATACCAGCCTGGCCGCCAGCCAAAACATGACACCAGCCGGTTCAGGGCTGGTGTCATGTTTTAATGGGCTGTTTACAGCTTTTTGCGGCTGTTTAAACCGTTTTACGATTTTATACGTTTGTTTAGGTTCTCGCCCCCCTGCTCTGTGACTTCTTTTTCCGTCAGGCGGGTCAGGTCTCTTCGGGCAGGCCCCTCGATGAGGAAGCCTTCCCGGGTGAAGCGGGACCCGTGGCAGGCACAGTCGTAGCTTTCCTCCAGGTCGTTCCAGTGCAGCGGGCAGCCCATGTGGGGGCAGACGGGCCGGACCAGGTGCCGTTTGCCCGTCTCCTCCTGATAGACACCGACTTTTCCATCGGCGCCCGCCACGATGCCGCCGCTGCCCGGGGTGATATCCGCTGCTGCTTTGAGGCTGGTGGGACGGACCAGTCCCCTGGCCAGAACGGCGGCTTTGTCTTTGCCCTGATCCAGCACCGTCTGAAGGATCGTCTCCCGGGAGGGACTGAAGAAGGGGATCTCCTCCCCGCCCTGGATCAGCTCGCGCAGATAGATCCCGCTGAAGATGCCAAAGCCCAGGCCCCATTTTCGGAATCCGGTGGCCACATAGACGCCCCGGTGTCTGGGCTGATCCGTGAGTCGGCCGATACAGGGCAGGCGGTCCGCCGTCCGGTAATCCTGAGCGCCCCACTGCCAGAGGGGCGCCATCGCTTCGATCTGTGCACCGAACTGATCCCGGGCAAATCGTTTCAGCTCTGCCTGACGTGCGCTGGTGTCGGGCTCAAAGCCCACCCGATAGGATTCCCCGGCGATGACCAGATAATTCCTATCGCCGGAGGAATACCGCACGGAATGAATGGGTTCGCCCTGGGTGATATACATGCCTGGCTTCGTCTCCCCTACCGGGTAGGCCAGACAATGGGACCGCGAGGGCACCAGACGGAAATCGAAGCGGGCGCCGTCATCGATGGCCGGATACCCCGAGGCGATGATGACATGGTCAGCCTGGATGGCCCACTGGCCATTGGCGATGACCCGGTATCTCCCGTCTTTTTCCTGCAGTTCATCCTCCACCTGGGTATGTTCGAAAATGCGCACGCCCTTGTCCGTCAGATGATGCGCCAGCCCGTGGACATACTGGGCGGCATTGAAGCCGATCTGGCCGGGGACCCCGATGCCGATCCCATTCTCGAAGGGGATCACCACATCCTGGAACGGGATGCCCAGTTTGCGGTAAGCGATTTTTTCTGCTTCCACACCATTGATCTCCCCCGGGCTGCGCCCGTACAGGATCGCCGGTGTCTCGGTCACGCTGCAGCCGATCTGCAGTGTCTCAGTGATCTCCCGGAAGCGCTCCAGGGCCTTCGTCTGAGACTCATACAGTGCCCGGGCAGCAGCTTCCCCCTGCTTGTTCAGCAGGTCCCCGTAACAGTCTGAATGCTGGAACGTCAGCTTGCCGGTGGTATTGCCCGACGCTTTCGATGCCAGTCGATCCTTCTCCGCCACCACCACATCAAACCCGGCCTGTGCCAGTTCATAGGCACTGGACAGTCCGGTAATGCCGCCGCCGATGATCAGGACCTGACAGGAAATATCCTGGAACAGCGCCGGATAATCACGGATCTCGGTCTCCCCCAGCCAGAGTGACGTGGTATTGGATGTGTTGATTTCCTTTCGCATGTTATACCTCCTATTTTTTGTGCAGCCAGGGACACCCCATGGCCGCTTCGATGGTTTCCGCTGACTTCATGGTAACGCAATGGACCGGTGCATCGCAGGAGGCCGAGATTATTT
>CAYYVR010000058.1:0-15024 GCA_964475185.1 uncultured Clostridium sp.
CACGGACCATGCCCACGATCATCCCGGTGCCGAATTTGGGATGAGTGACTTTGACGCCGGCAGCCGCGGTCTCTTCGGTGAGGAGGTTTTCCATGGTGTCATTGGCCGGCTTCCTGCGGGACGGCATGGCGCTGCGGATCCCGTGGGCCGTGGCGGGCATGCCCCTCTGAGCCCGGGCGGACAGGCTGACATGGGGCTGATCCTTGTTGAGTTCATCCTTGAGCTCGTCGGGGATGTCAGTGAGGAACTCTGACGGCGGATACATCATGGACCGACCGTAGACCTTCCGCATCTCGGCATGGGTCATATAGAGCAGTTCCCGGGCCCGGGTGATGCCGACATAGGCCAGGCGCCGCGACTCTTCCATTTCCGAGGGATTGTCGAAGGAGATCTGCCCCGGGAACAGGCCGTTTTCCATCCCCACCATGAAGACCACCGGGAACTCCAAGCCCTTGGCGGAATGCACCGTCATCATCACCACCGCATCGGCGGTATCGTCAAACCGGTCGATGTCTGAGATCAGCGCCACATTCTCCAGGAATCCGGGCAGCGATGCCTCCTCCTGGAAATCATAATCGGCGGCGGCATTGATCAGCTCCTGGATATTCTCCACCCGGGAGGCATCCTCGGGATTCTTGCTCGTTTCGTAGTCTTTCATGTATCCGGTCCGGTCCAGCAGTTCCTGGATCAGATCCTGCACCGATAATTCCACGGACAGGGCCATGAGGTCATTGATCAGGTTGCGGAAGCCCAGGACGCTTTGCAGGGCCCGGCCGGAGAGGAGCGAATAATCCTCCAGATCCATCAGAACATCAAAGACGTTCTCACCGCGTTCCCGGGCAAAATCCGTCAGCTTGCCCAGTGTCGTATCGCCGATGGCCCGCTTGGGCACATTGATGATCCGGCGCAGGGACACCTCATCGAAGGGATTGTTGATGAGACGCAGATAGGCCATGATGTCCTTGATCTCTTTGCGGTCATAGAATTTCAGTCCGCCGATGATCCGGTAGGGAATCGAGTGGCGCATGAAACTTTCCTCAAAGATACGGGACTGGGCATTGGTCCGGTAGAGGATCGCCAGCTCATGGTAGTTGCGGCCGTCCCGGACCAGACGCTCCACTTCCTTTGAAACGAAAGCGCCCTCATCGGAATCAGAAAAGGCCCGGTAGACCCGGATCTTCTCCCCCTGCTCATTTCGGGTCCGCATGGTCTTTTCCTTGCGGGAGAAATTGTTCCGGATGACCTCATTGGCCGCCTGGAGGATCGTTCCCGTGGAGCGGTAGTTTTCTTCCAGCTTGATCACCGTGGCATCAGGGTAATCAGATTCAAATTCCAGGATATTGCGCAGATCGGCGCCGCGGAACTGATAGATGCTCTGGTCATCATCACCCACCACACAGATGTTGCGGTGCTCTTTAGCCAGGAGGTAGATCAGCTCATACTGGGCTTTGTTCGTATCCTGATACTCATCCACCAGGATGTAGCGGAACTTGCGCTGGTAGAACTCCAGCACGTCGGGGTGTTCCCGGAACAGGCGCACCGTCAGCATGATGATGTCATCAAAATCCAGGGCCATGTTCTTTCTCAGCCGCTGCTGGTAGAGCTGATAGACCTGGGCGATCTTGCCCCGGCGGAAGTTGGAGTGGTTCAGTTCGAAATACCGCTCCTCATCGATGAGGGAATCCTTGGCCGAGGAAATGGCCGAGAGAAAATCCTTTTCCGAGAATTCCTTGGAATTGATGGACAGCTCCGCCATGCACTGACGGATCAGCGCTTTCTGATCATAGGTGTCGTAGATGGTGAAGGCTTTGGAGTAGCCCAGCTCCTCGATGTTGCGCCGCAGGATCCGGACGCAGGATGAATGGAACGTGGAGATCCACATATTCTCCGCCGTATCCCCCACCAGGTCCCGGACCCGTTCCTTCATCTCCCCCGCCGCCTTGTTGGTGAACGTGATGGCCAGGATCGACCAGGGCGCGATGCCCCGCTCGCCGATCATGTAGGCGATGCGGTGCGTGATGGCGCGGGTCTTGCCCGAACCCGCCCCGGCCAGGATCAGCAGCGGTCCCTCCGTGGTGGTGCAGGCCTGAAACTGTTCCTCATTCAATAATGTTCTGTAATCTAAATTCATTTCATTACCCCGTGTCATGTAGCATCTTGTCCAACTTTTTCGGTCCATTTTCGCGCATTGGATCCGAATCCTGCAAGTTCAGATCCAGTCCGGCTCATTGCCGCACAAAGAAAAAAAGAGCGGATCCTCAGAAAAACCGATTCATCCACCCATCCATTGCAGGTGATCTTCCTAAAAATTATACACTGAAACCATCAAGACTCAAAGAGAAGTTAGAACAAATGTTCCAAAACTCCTCCATGCCACACTCACCCCTGCAAGATGCCTGAACCAGTCTCAGGTGCTCCATCTTCAGCGAACCAACTTCGGATCCGCTCTCAGCTGACCCAATCCAAGAAAATTCAGTCTCACATCACTCAGTGTCAAATGATTCAGTCACAGATGATTCAGTCACAGATGATCCAGTCACAGATGATCCAGTCACAGATGATCCAGTCACAGATGATCCAGTCTCAGATGATTCAGTCTCAGATGATTCGGTCTCAGATGATTCAGTCTCACATGATTCGGTCTCACATGATTCCGTCCCGGGTTTTTTTGAATCCCATGATTCTTCGTCCCATTGTTCAGTTTGAACAATCCAGATGCCGCTCCCTTGTCTTTGGCCGTATCAAAGAGGCCCCCTGGGAGCCTCCTCCTGATTTGCCGGATCTGTGATCTTATCGTTTGATTCCTGAATCCGTTTTCCTGGGTCCTTTTGCCTGTCCTCTTGATCCTGTTCTCTTGATTCTGTGCTTTTGATCTTAAGCTTTTGATCCTAAACTCTTTGACCTGCGCTTTGACCTGCACTTTATCCTGGTCTTTCGCCCCTTTGATCTCCTTACGTGCTTCGCTGCTTCATCCGGACCTGAAAACAGATATGGCCGTCATCCGGTTTGAAGGCTTTGAGTACGGCGCCGTTGGCCTGGGCCACGGTGCGGGCAAGGGCAAGGCCGATGCCGGACCCTCCGGTGTTGCGGGAGCGTGATGTGTCGGCCCGGTAAAACCGCTCAAAGATCGCTTCCAGCTGATCCTCGGGAAAGTCCGGATAGGGATTGGTCACATGGATCACCGCGGTCCCTGATGAGGCGGTGGATCTCACGGTGATCTCCTCCCCGGGTTCGGTGTAGCGGATGGCATTGTCCAGCAGCGTCCGGAACAGGATGGGCAGACTGTCCTGATTGCCTTCCACCATCAGGCGGGCCGGCAGCTCCAGTCTCAGGTGCAGCGCCTTGTCCCGGACCATGGGCAGCAGTTCCTCGGCCATCTGCTCCAGGATCGGGACCACATCCACCGCCGTCAGCGCCAGCCCTTCCAGTTGGTCGTAGCGCGAGAGGGTCAGCATGTCCTGGACCAGATGATCCATGCGGTCCACCTGGCGATGGATGGAATCGGTCCATTGCCCCCTGCCATGGGTCAGCTCCAGCACATCGGCGGAGGATGAGATGATGGACAGCGGGGTTTTCAGCTCATGGCCGGCATCATTGATGAAGACCTTCTGTTTTTCCATGGTCTCGATGATGGGCCGAACGGCTTTGCCGGCCAGGAGCCAGATCACGGCAAAGACTGCCACCAGCGCCCCCGCCAGGAGCCACAGAGAGGTTTTCAGGGAGTCGGTAAAAAGCTGATAGGACTGCGTCATGTCCAGAAACACGGTGAGGGTCCCATCGGTGAAGCTGGTCTTGCGATAGCGGAAACCCCCTTCGTTGCCTACGGAGCGTTCACTCGTCATGGCGGCAAACACCAGCTGCTGGATCTCTTCCCCGCTGATGGATACGATGTTGTCCCGGTTGGTGGTGAGAATATCCCGGACCGGCGATGAAAACACTGAAAAATAGCGGGTGGAGTATGGCGATTCCGGGGAGAGACCGTACTGGGACAGAGTATTGAGCTGATCGGAGATGTCTTTGGGAAACGAGCCTTTATGCTGGGTGATCAGTTCGGTCACAAAGTCTGCCCGGCGGTACATGTCCCGGTAGGAGGCCATATTGATGAAGGCCACCAGTGCCAGGAGCACGATGCTCACCACCAGCATGGCGTAGGCGATGAATCGTTTTTTCAGTTGTCGGTACATGGCTATACCTCCAGCCGGTAGCCGAGGCCGCGGGCTGCCCGGATATTGACCGAAGATCCCAGTTCCCTGAGCTTGCGCCGCAGGGAGGAAATGTTCACCCAGACCACGTTGATCTCGGCTTCGGCATCCAGCCCCCAGATGTTATCCATGATCTGCTCCTTGGACAGGACCTGACTCTGATGGCGGATGAACAGCTCCATGAGCTGAAATTCCTTGTTGTTGAGCATCACCCGATCACCGGATGGGGCCAGCGCCATGGAAAAGTCCGCCCGGTCCAGGATGATATCGCCAAAGGCCAGTTTCGGCGACAGGACGCTGCGGGGGCGGCGCAGGAGCGCTTCGATGCGGACCAGGAGTTCCTCCATGGCAAAGGGTTTGGTCAGATAATCATCCGCCCCCAGCCGGAAGCCCTCCACCTTGTCCCGGATCTGGGAGCGGGCCGTCAGAAGCAGCACGGGGATGGGATGATCCTGACGGCGAAGCTGTTCCAGCACCTCCAGTCCGGACAGACCCGGCATCATGATATCGAGGATGGCCAGATCATACCGGCTCTGACTGAGATATTCCAATGCATCGATGCCGTTGTCCACGGCATCGGTATGATAGCCCTGATGGGCCAGGATCGTCTGGAGCGCATCCGCCAGATCCCGTTCGTCTTCGGCAATGAGTATTTTCACGGCGTCCTCCTTTCGCAGAACGGATCCCGGGGATCTGCCCCGCTCTGATCCTGGCTTCGCAACGGATCGATGTTTCATCCTGATGCCCTGCCCTGAATATCTGATGGTCTTATGACCTGATCTGCCGAACCCCTTTGAACCTTGTCCCGATTCCTTGTCCCGGTTCTTCTCCGGTTCATCGATCTTTTTTGGTTCATCTTCCTTTGATTATATCACGCAGACGGAGGTGAAAACCTCATGGTGAAGGGCAGTGCTTCACGGCACTGCCCCTGGGACACCGGGCGATGGATCTTCACTGTTAGGGCGCTTCCTGGTTGAAGAACTGTTCAATATTGGAAGAGTCCTGGGCAAAAGTCAGCGGTTCCGTTTTTTTATCATTGTTCCGGTAATAAGTCACCTGGACTTCATCGCCGACCTGGTAGTTCAGGAGGGCTCTTTTCAGGTCCGTCATCCCGGTGATCGCATGATCATCGATCTGTGTGATGATGTCACCGCTCTTCAGACCGGCTTCGGCGGCCGCGGTGCCGTTCATGACTTCCATGACGTACACGCCATGATGGCCGTCGAATGTAAGGGTATCATCCTGGGCCTTGACGGCAGCCACGTTGATGCCGGTGATGCCGATATAGACGGATTTGAAGGTCCCTTCGGTCATGACTTTTTCAATGATGGGCTTTGCCGTATCGATGGGGATGGCAAACCCGATGCCGGAGGCCCCTCCGCCGGCTTTGGCCGTATTGATGCCGATGAGCTGACCCGCAGAATTGAGCAGGGCTCCGCCGGAATTCCCTTCATTGATGGCCGCGTCCGTCTGGATCAGACCCGACATGGTGCCGCCGGACTGGATGGTGATGGAGCGGTCAAGGCCTGAGACATAGCCTGAAGTCAGGGTGGACTGCAGATCCAGTCCCAGGGGATTGCCGATGGCTATGGCCTTGTCGCCGACTCTGACAGCGTCTGAGGAACCGATCTCCACCGGCACGAGGCCGGTCCGATCGGTTTTGACGATGGCCAGGTCCAGGGCAGCATCACTCCATAGCACTTTGCCTTCCGCTGTGGTCTCATCGGAGAAGACGATCTGGATGTTGGTGGCATCGCCGTTATCCACGACATGGGAATTGGTGACGATGTAGCCATCCGCACTGACGATGACTCCGGAGCCGACCCCATCCACATATCCGGATCCTCCGCCCTCTCCAAAGAACAGCGGCTGCTGGACCTTGGTCCGGGTCGTGATGCCTACCACGGAAGGCGTGACCTCACTGGCCACATTGTTCTCGGCGGTGACGCCCGTGTCCGCAGGAGGCGCCGTGACCATGGGCGATGGGGTGGTGTTCTTCTGGACCACGGAATTCCCCGTCACCGGATCCCCGGTCCGAAGGATGGCGTTGTCACCCAGGAGATACCGTCCCGATGCCATGGTAATGCCTGAGCCCAGGACGGCCCCGATGAGGACCATGGCCAGGGTGCTCAGTAGGCCTCTGCTCCGGCGGGGCGGCTCCTCCTGATAGACACGCTCATAGTGATCGGGATCCTCCCTCCGGGCATTGCCTCGCCCGGTAGCTGCGCCAACGCCCGGTTCCCGGACGTATCGCCGGGATCCCGCATCCTTGGAACCCCCGGATCCAAACGCTTCATCAGCTCCGGATCCTGCGTAACGGTAGTTATCCCGGTCCGGCACAGGATCCTGTTCCATGCCAAAAACGCCGGCCCCGTCCCCGGCAGGATCATTGATCGAATCAGCTCCAGAATGGCGATGGTCTGCAGAGTCCTGCGACGCTGCAGAGAACGTTCCGGGATCACCGAAGGATCCGGCTGATTCCTCTGCAGCGTTGCCTCTGCCGGCCTCTGCATCATCGGCCTGAAAGGATCTGTTGACCGTTTCAGTACCTTCTGAAATTGATTCATTGTTTTCTTTCATATTGTTTTCTTCAATATTATTTTTGTCCCTGAAGGTTTCATAGGTTGATTCATTACTTGTTTCATTTCTTTTTTCGTTGTTTGTTTCGTTTGATTTTTCAGGATCTTCACTTGGATGTCTGTTCCATTCATCATACATGGCTTAAGTCCCTCCTCTTTGATATATCTCTACTATAATGAGGGAATCTAAAATGAACCTAAAATGATGCCGTCTGATATTTTAACGTTTTGAAAAGCTTCAAAGCCATTTGAACCGGCAGGGCATCACGGCGAAAAAAAGAGGGCCCTTGCGGACCCTCAGGAAAACGGCTCTATTTCACTGTTTTCCTTCTCAGCGTCAGTGCAGCTCCGCCAAGGACCAGGATCACTCCGATGAACGGGAGCGCCGATTGTGATTCACCCGTATTGGGGAGATCACCCGGTATGGTCTGGTTGGCAAAGACCGGGATGCCTGTGAAGGGGCTGCCATCTCTTTCGTAGAAGACAGCGGCTTCATAGTTTCCTTCGCTGTTTTTCATCACAGTCACTGTGACTTTATAAACAGCGGGATCATAGAGAATTTTCGGATTGGTTCCTTTCACTTCACGGATGTAGAAGATGTGGGTTCCGGCTTCTTTCAGCAGGATCCCGTCAAATATGACATCCTGACCTGCATTGGTCTTGGTCTGAAGCAGGGTTCCTGACTCATCCGTCAAACGAAACGTAAACAGTCCGTCTGCCGGGACTTTGCCATCCAATGACTTGAGTGCCCGGAAATTGACCAGCGCCAGATTTGCGTAGGTGTTCTCAAAGATGATGTCCGGGCTCTTTTCCGTATCATCATTTTTATAGAGAACGGTAGTGACTTCCAGGCCGCCACCGGGTGCATTCGTCACATATACTTTCAGGTGATAGACGGATGTGTCATACACAGCGTCCGGATTGTTGCCGGCCTGCTGCCAGACCGTGTATTCATACATCCCGACTCTGTCGTAAGTGATCGTTGGAAAAGTTACGGTTCCGGCACCGGTTGCGATCACGGTCGATATGCCATTCAGGCTTCCCTCTGGCATGGGATTGCTCATCTCTTCTGCAGAAAGCTTGATCAAAAAGTCTTCTGGTGTCTCAGGCAACGTGCCTGACAGTGTCACCGTGACACTGATGTCAACACTTGGATTTCCTGCAGCCATTGCAGAGGGCGTGAGAATCGTGAGACACATGATCATAAAAAGGAGTGTCGGTATTACATTTCGTAAAATCTTTCTCATTCTCATTCCTCCTATTCCGCTGGTATGGAGGGTTCCATAACTGCCAGAATAATCGTTCTTGCATCTGTAAACTCTGCCGAACAGGTCGTCAGAGATAAAATCTGTAGTCCATCGTCTGCTGCCTTCTCTAAAGCTTCGGTCATTTCCGGACGAAGATACAGGGCATTGGTTTTCGCGTACTCGATCAGCTGTGACAGGCCGTCCTTATGAGGATCCGGGTTAAAGATCATCTCATCATTGGCCTGGACCACCAGACAGGCATAGATCTTCAGGTTGTAGGAGCGGTCCGGCAGGATCAGCACCCCGGTGGAGTTCCGGTTGAAAAACCCTTCCTCCTTATACAGGGACAGATCGCCGAACATCCTGCCTTCCACCATGTCATGGCCGTAGATCAGAGAGTAGGGATCTTTGAACTCCCCATCCGATCTCGTATCCATGAAGATACTGCCCGCCAGAGCGAATTTTCCGTACACATCCGTATTGATGTAACTCAGATTAGTCGCTCCCTGCAGGATCGGATGATCAATGGTTGTGTGATCCAGCGTGAGCCAGGCCCGAACATCGGGATTGACGGCCAGAAGGTCTTCAAAGGATGCGCTGTACGCTTCAGCAGATTCTCCGACCTCAACTACAGGTTTCAGGCGGACCATCTCTGCCTGTACATTTTCAGCCGCAGCATAGACCGTATTATTGTCCCACAGCGCAAAGACTGCATACGTCCCTGCGATCAGAAATACGAGCGCGACAATGATCGTTACGATCGCATTGGCGATTTTAAGAAACAATCCGGAAAACCCCATGCTGCCAGCCTCCTTTCAGACGAATTCCATCGGGTCCGGAGGGCAGAGCCCTCCGCCTGCAACTGATCACTTGTTAAACTTATTACATGTCCAGATGATTAGAAGTTGGCATTCTGGCGTTTTCTGAAGAACAGAACGCCCATTCCCAGAACTGCAAATCCAAGGAGCAGGATGTAGGGCAGGCTGTCCAGGGAAATTCCTGTGTCGATTGTTTTATTTCTGGTGTTCGTGATCATCGTCTCGATCGAGCGGGCATTGATTTCACCTGACTCCTTGCCATCATAGGTCACCACATAATCCTTGTCTGCAGCCTCTTCCACTACATAGGTAACATCGTAAGGGATGTTTGTAATCGTAAATTCCGATCCATCTCTTACAGTGTAGGTGATCGTAACTACTCCATTCGTAGAGTCCTGCAAATAAGAATCAGCACCCTCGGCGTCAATAACATCATCCTTCAGTTTGAAATCTGTTTTCGGGGTAAGTGTGACTGTTACGGTAAATTCAACATCAGGATCCGCAAAGTTTCCAACCGATTCTTTTTTGATTGTCAGATCTCCTGCATCGAAAGTATTTTCGAAACTGTCAGTCTTGACGTCATTTCCATCAATCAGGGTCAGAACACGCAGGAATTTCTCTTCTGTTCCTGGGACTGTTCCAGGATAAGCCGGATTATTGATGACCGTAATCTTCAGGTAATAGGTAGCGGCATCATAATCAAAACCGGCCGTATCCCCTTTATCTTCTTTGACCTCATAAGTGTACTCTCCGACTTCTGTAAAGGTCGGGAAGTTAATTAACGCAGTGCCCGTTGTTCCCGCCTTTGATACGGTAATTGAAAATTTGGCAGGATTGAATGCAGGAGCAGTGAGTGTATCCTCACCTCTGATTCCCGAACCGTTTCCAATGGTAAAATTGAATGTTTCTTCAGGATTGGATCCAACTGGCGTGGCAGTCAGTGCCTTCTTAATGGTAATTGGACTCCCATCTTTGTAATCTACTGCAAAAGCATTTACACTAAATCCAAAAATCAGGGTGAAAGCTGCCAGTAAAGACAATAGTTTTTTCATGATATACTTCCATAATTTTTAAAGTATTGTTTTAAAATTAGATTGGACTTTCATTACAATCCCCGTCTCCGTAGAATCGTAATGACTTTACCCTTTACTTGATTCAGGTTGATGGAACCAAAGTCACGGCTGTCGTGACTTTCCATTCGGTGATCGCCCAGCAGGAAAAGCGTATCCTCTGTGACACGGAAGGGGTATTCAACGCCCTCTTTTGGCAGTGTCGGATAAACGATCTCTCCTCGCTGAACTGCGCCGTTGATCAGGAGTGTTCCGGTCTCATCCATGGTGACAGAGTCATTTTCCTGTGCGACAACTCTGCCTAAATAGGTTTTGTCGTCGACCTGGTAGATCACTACGTCATGTTTGGCAAATTCCTTCTGGAGCCGGAATGCGATCACCAGATCGCCGTCCTTGATGGCCGGGAACATATCATTGCCCTTTGCCTGAGTGATCAGGAACACCTGGGTGAATAATACATACCCTGCTGCTGCCAGAAGCAGGATTCGAATCAGCAGACTGATATAGCCCTTTTTCAGGTACAGAGCTTTTCTCCTTTGTTTGATGACCTCCGCGATGGTGATTGGGCTCTGTTTCTTATTCATCGACCGGCGATTCCTTTGTTTGATCACCGCTTCGACTGCTTTGGCCGCTGGCTGATCTCTGCTGTTCAAGCAGGACATCATAGCGGATCCGTTCAGCCTTCAGTGCGGCATCGTACATTTCGCTGAGCTTTTCGATTTTTTTCCAGACATCCTGTTCGTTGACTCCACCGAAAAGCTGTTTGCGAAATCGGACTTCTCTGAGCCAGTTGATGATCTCCAACTGTTCCCGGTTCAACGCTACCGGAATTGAAGCATCCGGGGTGGCAGCATGGCTGAATTCTTCTGCGGAGGATTTTGAAGCTGCCTTTGCTTTGGGCTTTTTATCAGTTTCAGCCAATACGGATCACTCCTTTAGTCAAAGTCTGTGTGTTTGCGTTTCCAGATCAATCCACCGACTCCGCCTGCGCTCATCAAAACGAGCACGAGCATGTAGGGTAGTGAATCGAGGGCTACACCGGTGTCAATGATCACTTCTCGGTCATTGGTAAATTGGATAGAAGTATCCTTAGCCGGTACCGTCACTGTCACATCCGGATCTGATATTTCCGGATTAGTAATAAGAGCCTCATCCTGTCTCACACTGACAAGGTAGCCGGTGTTATCTGATTCGACGATGGTGATCTTAGAACCAATCGGGATATCAAACAAGGTAACGCTTTCGAGATGCTTGAGGTTAAAGTTGGCCACGTTGCCGTCAACGGTATATCCGCTGCCTCCAGGAGGTTCCGGGAAATCAATGGCCTGATCCTGAGCGTTAGTTAAAGTTGCTGTAAATGTGAAGTCTTTGCTGCGATCCCCCATGTTACCGGTAACGATCTTTGAAATTACAACATCTGCTGTACTTTGCGTGTTGGTGATGGTCACCGTGCCCTCCCTATTATCGAAAGACAATGTGACTTTTCCGTCGGCTGGGTTCGAAGAAACGGTGTAACCTGAAGTTGGATCGGTTTCAGTAACGATGTATTCACCATATCGCAATCCCTCAATGGTTACGGTCTTTCCACCTGTCAACGTTCTGGTTTCTTCACCATCGAACACACCGGGTGTCACCGGTCCGGTAATGGTGAAGGTAAATGCAGTGGGGTCTCCCTCAATGACAGCTCCTGTCGGATCCTTCAGAATCTTTTTCAGGATCAGTTTACCTAACGACTTTTCCTGATTAGTGACTTCAACCAGAATATCATTCTGGCCTGAATCATCCAGCGGATCACCGATTGGCGGCAAGACTGTAAAGGTACTGGTTTCCGTTCCATTGACTTTGATCGTTACATCATAATCAGCCGTTATATTGGTCGGCAGAGTTTCAGAAATGGTGTAGGTATCCGCCAGCCGCAGGCCAGTCGTTACTGTTTCTTCACCATGACTAAGCACAAATGTTTCGTCATACCTTCCAAATCCTTCATAAGGAAGATCTGCTCTTTCACTGCTCAGGATCTTGATGGAGAAATCTCGGGTGTCTCCCGATATCGGGTCCCCATTGGCATTAAGCAGGATCTTTTTGACTTTCATGAAGATCGGATTGACTTCCGGGATTGGGAAATTCAGAGTTTGAACAATGTTGCCGGAATCCCGATACTCGACCTCCGCATCTCCGTTGGTCGGATACAGACCATCCGAGGGGACTGGAACATCTAGGATATCAGGTGTAATCGAAACACGGTAGGTCATTTCTGCGTATTTGATGGGGGATCCCTGCGAAATCGGCCGGAAGAGAATTCCAACATCCCATATGATCACGCCGTCGGAATACGTAGGACTATCCCCCTGAGAGGCCGTAATGGCTGAAATCAATTCAAAGCCCGTCCCCATGGGGTCTGTGATCGTGACATCACGTGCAGCAGCGTTGATACTTCCCGCAATTTGCAGGAAGATGTTATTCAGGTCGGCAGCTGTTGCAGTAAACGCCTTGCCCGGTGACGCGATTTCCTCCAAAACGTCATTACCGTGAGCAGTGGTTTCCAGGGCAACGGTCCAAAGGGTTCGATCGGATCCGCGATCTTTAAAGATCTTCGCCTGAGAAATGGCACTGTTACTGTGGTTGTAGTAGTAACCACGAAAATACGAAGAACCTATGTATAGAGTCTCTGCATTGCCAGCACCCCTGGTTTCTCCATAATCGAAGTAAGTTTCAGGCAAATTCTTGGCAGTGTGATAGTCATTATCTCCTGCATCTGTGAAAGTTGAGTTAGTTCTACTTAAGGTTAAATACATATCCCGGATCCGATAGCTTTGAGTGGGCAGTCCATCTGACAGTAAAACCATATTGTTGTAATCAGCCCTGTCCGCTACGGGAACCTCGTTGAATAGGATATCAGCAGCTCTGATTCCTGCCTGGGTGTTGGTTCCGCCCAGGGCGACCATGCTATTGATGGCATTAGTCAGTGATGTGCGGTTTGCCAATACACTGATGTCCAGGAAGTTATAATGAGTGGTGACTGTAGTAGCACCATTGTAGGCTGACGCAAAGGAAACTAATGCGATCCTTGTATTTGGCGCATCCTTCAATGCATCAATGAACGCGATAGCTGCCGCTTTTGCATCATCCAATCTGGTGACACCTAGAGCACTTCCCTTATAAGCCATACTTCCTGAACGGTCTATCACAAGAACAATGTCTGAAGATTTTTGAGTTTCATACCCTTCAATCCTCAATGTGATATCCCAGGTATTTACCAGACCAGGAACTGGCTCTGCATATTTGTCGATGGTGACTTGACCTGGAAGTGTCGGAGATGTGATGGTCATGATTTCTGTTGAGGTTGAAGAAATACTTCTTGATGAACTTAGAGTAGATTTGGATGAGCTTAAATCCAAGATCACCGGTTCATCTGAAATGTCATTCCCTAAAACTATCCCATCACTTCCCTGAGGATCAATAACTTCCTCGACCGGCGGGGCTTCATCGACCGGCGGGGCTTCCTCAACTGGTGGGGCTTCCTCAACTGGCGGGGCTTCCTCAACTGGCGGGGCTTCCTCGACCGGTGGGGCTTCCTCGACCGGTGGGGCTTCCTCGACCGGCGGGGCTTCCTCAACCGGTGGGGCTTCCTCAACTGGCGGGGCTTCCTCGACTGGCGGGGCTTCCTCGACCGGTGGGGCTTCCTCGACCGGCGGGGCTTCCTCGACCGGTGGGGCTTCCTCGACTGGCGGGGCTTCCTCGACTGGCGGGGCTTCCTCAACCGGTGGGGCTTCCTCGACTACCGGCGGGTCTTCCGGCGCTTCTTCTGCCGGGGGTTCTTCAGGTGCTGCCTCAGCAGGTTTGACATATGTGTTTTCAACGACGAAATCATTGATCGTCGTTTCAAAGTCTTCCAACGGGTCCTGCTCGATCCGGTAAGGGATTGTGACGCCAGCACTGTCGACCTTGTCCACCGGAGCAAATGTGACCAGCGAACTGCCCAGACTGACTTCAACCTGTTCGATGAGGTCATTGCCATTGAGCAGCTTCAGAGTCGATCCCGTGATCGGGAGTTCCTCCGATACGTTAGTCCAGATCACTTCGGCCTGAAGTTCGATCTGTTCAACTTGTTGTTCTTCTCCGCTTAACTCCTCTGCATACATGGTTCTCATTCCCATGGGCATGAAACTCATGATGAAACTCAGAACGACGAAGAGAGCCAGCAGAGTTTTGTTTTTGTTTTTTCCTACACTCAAAATCTCAACTCCTTTCAGTTAAGGTTGAAGTGTAAAAAGTGACAGCGGTAAGTATTATCATTGGCTCCCAAAACTGGGTCCCAATCTGCATTCCTTATGCCAGTAATTTCCTCTGGCAAATGACTGATCCTGATATTTTTAGAGATTTCCTTCTGACTTCTGTGCGAATAGCGAAGATCTGCATCACCTCCCTGTTTCCATCAATCATCAAGCCGGGCAAGAAGCCCAGGTCATTGGTTTTTCCAGTCTGAAATTTCTCCATACCAGATATGGTGTCTTCGTTTATGGTGTTGAGCTGCAGTTGAAGTGTTGGAATTAAAGATGACCACCCAGGATCCTTCGGCTTTGATAGGATCAAAGGCACTGCGAGATCTCTGAAAGACCTCGCAGTAACGATTACATGAAGATCAAAAGAAAAAGACAACCGTCGAGTTTGTGAATCTGCGATGAGTCGGGAAGAAATAAATCAGATGCAAGTACCTGGCAACGCGGCAGCGAACAGAGGTCTGCAGTGGATTCGACTGGATCATGAAATAAAGTGTGAGGATCCAGACCGATGCTGACAAAGCGACAAGATGCATCGCTTTGTTTTTTCTCTTTGTATCAACGCTTTTTCATGATAACCACATTCAACTAGCATTGACATTCTATATTTAGCATGATTCGTTCCTTGTAGTGATTATAACCCGACGGTCAAAGTAAAGTCGAGGAGTCTGAAGAATTTAGCAAATTTCAAAATAAAGGGTATTAATTTAGAATTTCCATACCAATTTTTCTCTTCAACTGTCAGAAATCTCCTGTAGGCATTGCAGGATGCCATTTTCACCACCTATAAATTTAAACATTATAAAATATCTATTACGATGGAAACTT
>CAYYVR010000059.1:0-12397 GCA_964475185.1 uncultured Clostridium sp.
TGTGTATGATAACAAACCATATTGGGATCCGGAGAAAAAACAGTCCCGGGCTAAATGAAAATTGATCGGCAAAGTAGATCCTGTGACTGTCACCGGCGAGATCGTGAAGACAAGTGTTGACTTTCCACTGCGCTTTTCTTGATCCCATCATAAAGTGCTTCATAGAGTCCCTCCATGTACAACTGTGATCCCTTGATGATCCAGTTTGCCATGACTGCTCTTGAGATGTTGTATCCAGCGCTTTTGAACTGAGTCTCCAGCCGGTAGATCGGGGTCTTTTCGCAGTATTTCTTGGCCATGATGTAGGCCATCAGGGACGCAGAAACATAACTCCCGGAAAGAACCGGCAGCGGTGTGGGGGATTCGATGAAGGGGCTATGATCACCCGTCTCCTGGCAGTGATCACAGACATACACTTTCTCCATATGCCTGCGCTTGACCAGCCGCGCCGGGATCAGCACGATCTCAGTACGCTTCTCAACGGTCTTGAGCTCTTTGAGCTGACTGTGGTAATGCGGGCAGTTGGGATCATCCAGATCATGGAGGACCTCTTCAACCGGCAGATGATCAAAGCAGCTTTTGTGTGCGCCAACTTCACCCACCATCCGGCGGGCTTTTGGCTGCACCTGAGCCTGCTCATGCTTCTCCGCTTCTTCTGCAATGGCCTCCGCTTCGTTGAAGACGCCATTGGGGATCCGATCGAAGAAGTTGAGCTGATCAGCATCCAGACGCTTTTCACTGGAAGTGCCATAGGCACTATGATTTGCAAGCCGTAAAAACTTTTCCATCCGCTCCAGGTTGTCTGCAACCGCTTCATACTTGATGGCTAAAAGGACATACTTGTCGATGACTTCGATTTTGCTGAAATCTTCCAGTTCCGCTGCTGTATAAAGTTCGTTTTTTCTAGTGTTCATGCTGGTTTCCATGATCTAATCATACAGGAATCGAGACAAAAAAACCCTGAAATCACTGAAAATCAGCATTTCCAGGCTCGATTCTATATGACTTTTGTGCTAGAACCTCTGAAAATCCATCTCTTTGATTGGTATTCAGGCCATTCATTAACCAATCGTCTTGCTCTTTGGAGATGGTAATAACCGGCACTGTGGACTTGGGCCATTTGAACTTGCCTGATTCCAATCGCTTGTACGCTAACCAAAACCCGTTGAAATCCCACTCGATGATTTTGATTTTATCATGCTGCTTGTTGCAGAACATGAAACAAGCCTTTTCCATGGGATCCATCTGCAGGACCTCCTGGATGATCACCGTCAGTCCATCGACTCACTTTCTGAAGTCCGCAGGTTCCGGAATCAGATAGATCTTCGTATCGGGCTTATAGCCGCTGTAATTGTACAAAGCAGAACACCTCCACACTTAATGATCTCATTGTCTCAAAAGTGTGTAGATGAAATCTACATGGTGTCTATTATACGTTTACTGTTGATATGGCTTCTTTCAGACTATAATATAGAGGTAGATCGATTCGGGCTGAACAAGAAGGATACCGGCAGCCCTTATACAGTTCGCCACAGGGGGATTCGATGAAATACCGAAAAAGATTATTATTAATGACATTATGTCTTACATTCATTCTGCCAGTTTCTGTGACTCATTCCAGGACGGTATATGCCGCCGGGGAAATCACCATCAGTTCACCACTCGCCGACAACCGGATCACGGATCAGTATGTCGTTCGCTATTCTGTCAGTGAAACCATCCGGCCGCAATCCATCCAGGTCTCTTACCGGGATGCGCATGGGGCCACAGCAACTGTGGAGGTGATCCCCAATGATGCCTCCACGGATAAAACGTCCTACACGACGCTGATCCAGGGACTGGATGAAGGTGAAAACATCATCACCGTTGCCAGTGTGGGCGCTGACGGCAGACTTTACACCAATCAGCGGCGGGTCATCGTGGACTATAAGCTGACAAATATCCACTCCGATGAGGAAAGTGTAAGGCCTTATGTCACCGACCCCAATAAGTTCAAGAATCTCCTGAAAGCAAATAACGCTTTGGCGGTCCAGAACACAGCGATTCCGCCCAAGGATGATGCCTTTGTCAGCAGATTTGTCGATCTGCTGTTTGAAGAAGCTCAGGTCGAAGCCATTCGCGCTGATATCGTATTTGCTCAGATCATGCTGGAGACCGGATGGCTGAGCTTCAAGTATGACGTCCGTGAAACACAGAATAATTTCGGCGGACTCGGTGCCACCGGCGACGGCGTCCGCGGCAATGTGTTTCCGGGGATGAGAGAAGGGATCCGGGCCAATGTCCAGCATCTGCTGGCGTATGGATCTACCCGCGAGATCACGGGGGAGCTGATCGATCCCCGGTTTCATTATGTTCCCCGCGGGGTGTCTCCGGCCATGGAATATCTCGGCTTCCAGGAGAATGTCCTGGGCGGGGGCTGGGCCATGGGGCACCAGTATGGGTATAAGATCCGAAACATCATTGAGCGCGTTGAGGCGGCCTCTGCCGCAGCGTTTGCCGGAACTGCCGGTAAAGCGTTGATCAGTGAAATGGAAGTTTCGAGCATAAAGCGCAGCAAGTACAACGCTCTGGACATCAACCTGGTTTCCGGATTCAGTGCCGGTCAGGAGGTGCGCCTTGCCGTCGCCACCAATTCAGATACGGAACATCGCTTTACCTTCACCAATACGACAACGGGCGCCACCGCTTCCACTGAATGGTCTGAGGAGAAAGCAGCATTTTACACGCCGGTCGGGGAAGGGGTATATACCTTCACGACCGAGATCCGAGACCGGCATACGAAAATTCCCGGAGAGTCAAAAACCACTGAAATTGTCATTGGAGGAACCCTGCCCAGCAGCGCTGGACTGGAGACCGATTCTGAAGTGGTCCCTGTCATCGGTTCGGTCCACTTAAGCTCCTCTCCCTATATGACTGATAAAGAAGTGGAGATCTTTATAGCGGACATTTCCGAGGAGACGGTAAAACTAAACGAGTATCAGGTGGAAGTGGAGCTGGATGGAGCTGTGATCTTCATCAGCCCGTGGTCTGACAGCCGGATCTACCGGTTTACCCCGTCTCAGAGCGGACCACACCTGCTCCGGGTATCCGCCCGTAATCGCCTGGTTCCTTCAGGCACACCACAGCGTGTAACGGTCACCATTGAAGTTAAAGAAACTGAAGAAACTGAAGCTCCTGAAACTCCTTAGCCAGGCTGAAGATCCAGGGTGGTGGATCAATATTTTGAATCGACCCATGACCCCGATCCTTGGCTGAGCTGAGCAGTGGGGGGATGAAACAGGGTTCAGCACTTGCTGCTGTCCCTTTTTCATTTTGGGTCGGGGATGATATCCAAATCGTCCAGGCAGCCCGGCAGGCTGAACGGCCTTAAGCAGACCGAATGGAGCCGCTGAGGGAGCCAGCGGCTCTTTTACGGACGGGGACACGGTACACCAGGGTGTGATATAATATGGTGATTCGTGAAAGAAAACTGAAAGAATCATTCCAACGCTGGCCTGTAAATTCAAACCGATCCACAACGGGTGGTTGAAAATGACATACTGAGCGGTAAGCTTATCGGTAAGCTAATAGAAAGTGAAGGAAAAGGCATTACGGACAGCAAGATGGATAAATCAGTTATGAAGCTTTAAATCAAGGGGAAGAAGAATTATAATCTAAAAGTAATAAGAAACAGATCCGGTGGCAGAGGACAGGATAACGCGATGGGGTCAGGTAGAATTGCGGTATGGCAGATCGGATCATTTCCCGATTGAATCAGATCTGTTCCGTGAACTGGATTATAAGTTCGAAAGAAAGGATAATGTTAATGACAACCACAAACTATAGAAAATATGTACTATTGATCGCAGATATCATCATCATTGCGGCGGCATTCTTTGCAGCGCTGATCCTGAGAAGTGATTTTTCACTGTCTCCATCGGATCTGGCTTATTTCAAATCATACATTCCGCTGTTTATCCTGATTTATATGGCCAGCTTCATCGCATTCCGGCTCTACCGGAACATGTGGGCCTACGCGGGGCTGGCGGAGTATATCAACGTCATGTATGCCAATATCGTCGCGATGTTCGGATCGATCCTGCTGGATCAGTTCTATCTGAAAAACATCAGTTTTTCCATGATTTTTGTGGCAGTCGTATTCGCATTTCTGGGGTCTGTCGGGATTCGGATCGCCTATCGGATCATCCTTCATAAAACCAAAGCACCCATCATCGAATCAGACCTGAAAGCAAGGAAAGCGCTGATCATCGGAGCCGGTCTGGCCGGGAAGCTTCTGATCAATGAGATCCGGAACAATCGGCACTTTAATTACGAGGTCATGGGACTCATCGATGATGATCCCCAAAAACTGCATCAAACCATCTCCGGTGTCTCAGTGATCGGAGCCACTTCGGATATTCCAAGGCTGGTCGAAGACCTTTCGGTGGATGAGATCATCTTTGCGATCCCGTCGCTGAGCGGCGAGCAGAAAACGCGGATCCTTGAAATCATTAATCAGACCAAAGTCCGCATGAAGACCCTGCCCAATCTGTCGGAAGTGATCAGCAAAGGCATCGATGTTTCAGCGATCCGTGATGTTGAGATCACGGACCTGCTGGGGCGCAAGGAAATCGAGATGGATGTCACCTCCATGAAAGAATACATCGAAGGGAAGGTGATCCTGGTCACTGGCGGCGGTGGATCCATCGGGTCGGAACTCTGTCGTCAGATCGCCGGATTCCATCCGAAACAGCTGATCATTTTCGATATCTATGAAAACAGCGCATACGAGATTCAAATCGAACTTCTGCGCAGCCATCCGGAGCTGAATCTGGAGGCACTGATCGGGAGCGTTCGGGACCGCAAAAAGGTGTTTGAAGTATTCCACACCTACAAACCGGATCTGGTTTTTCATGCCGCAGCGCATAAACACGTCCCCCTGATGGAAACTTCGCCGAAAGAAGCCATCAAAAATAATGTCTTCGGTACGCTGAATGTAGTCCAGGCTGCTGCTGAGAATAAAACGGCCAGGTTCATCCTCATCTCCACGGACAAAGCCGTGAATCCCACGAATATTATGGGGGCCACGAAGCGGCTGTGTGAAATGATCATCCAGACCTATGACAAAATGACACAGGATACCGCTTTTGTGGCGGTCCGGTTCGGGAATGTACTGGGTTCCAACGGCTCTGTGATCCCGCTCTTCAAAAAGCAGATCCAGGAAGGCGGCCCGGTCACGGTCACTCATCGAAACATCACCCGTTACTTCATGACGATCCCCGAAGCCGTCAAACTGGTCCTGACTGCAGGCTCCTTTGCCAAAGGCGGGGAAGTCTTCGTTCTCGACATGGGCGATCCGGTGAAGATCTATGATCTGGCGCAAAATCTGATCCGTCTGTCAGGGTATGAGCCAAACGTCGATATTAAAATCGAAGTGACAGGTCTGCGTCCCGGTGAAAAATTATATGAAGAGCTTCTGATGAGTGAGGAAGGACTGACCAAAACGAAGAATTCCCTTATTTTCATCGGCCAGCCCAATGAATTCAAATGGAGCGATCTCCTGGATGGACTCACCAGACTGAAAGCCGTCATCGAAGAGGATGCCGTTTCCAATCAGGCGGTCAAAGACACCATGAAAACCATTGTCACGACTTATCAGGAGCCTGATCAGAGCGATCAGTCATAAGTTTTCCGGCAAGCCGGGATCGAAAATACATACCATCCGGCAGGCAAACTTCAGGAGATCGTTGGCTTTGCCGGATTTTTCTACACACCCTTCTGATTGCGGACTGATGCCCCCATGCATCAGTCCGACGGGCGGGCGTAAAAACAAGACCCAGATCAATACAGACTGCTTTGAATGAAGCGGTCCAGGGAGAGTCGCTATGAAGAAAATACTGGTCATTTTCGGGAATCGCCCGGAAGCCATTAAAATGTGTCCCTTGATTCTGGAATTAAAATCCAGAGATGAATTTGAAACCATCGTCTGTACCACCGGACAGCAGCGGGATATGCTCAATCAGGTCATGGACGTATTTGGCATCGTACCGGATCATGATTTGTCGGTCACAAAACCAAAACAGACTCTCTATGATCTGACCATCAATGGTCTGACCCAGATCCGGAAGATCCTGGAGCTGGAAAACCCTGCATTGGTTCTCCTCCATGGGGACACCACAAATACATTTGCCGCGGCCCTGGCATGTTTCTACAACAACATCCCCGTGGGTCATGTAGAAGCAGGGCTGCGCAGCGGGAATATACAGTCACCGTATCCGGAAGAATTCAACCGGAAAGCGATCTCAGACATTGCCGCCATCCATTTTGCGCCCACCCCGGCAGCAAGATCGAATTTACTGAAGGAAGGTGTAAATCCCGATCAGGTCTTTGTCACCGGCAACACGGTTGTCGATGCAATGCGCAGCACGATCAGTTCGGAGTTTGAGCATGATCTCCTGGATTGGGCGAAAGAATCCAGACTGCTTCTGGTCACGGCTCATCGGCGCGAACATAAGGGAAAACCAATGGGGGGGATTTTCCACGCCCTGGCAGATATTCTCAGAGACCGGCCGGACCTCAAGGCAATATATACGGCCGAAGCCAGTCCCTCCCTCCGTGAAAGTATGGATACCATCCTTGGCGATCTGCCCAACCTGAAACTGGTCCCGCCCCTGGATGTACTGGAGTTTCACAACATCATGGCAAAGGCAGATATCATCCTGACAGACTCCGGCGGGATCCAGGAAGAGGCCACGGCATTGGGTAAGCCTGTTCTTGTGATGCGAGATTCAACGGATCGGATCGAAGGCCTCGAGTCCGGGGCGCTCAGACTTGTGGGCACCCAAAAAGACGGGATCCTGAAGGCACTGAATCTGCTGCTGGATGATGAATCAGAGTATCAGACCATGAGCCAGGCCCAAAACCCCTACGGAGACGGTTTTGCTTCGGTGCGGATCGCAGATTTGATCTCCAGCCATTTTCAGCCGACCCCGCAGGGAGAACCGTTATAATGCTGCTTTGCAGCGCACCGGCGGCCTCCACTTAAATTCATCAAGAAATAAACCCGAATAAAAAAGCCCGAACAAAAATGCCGGAGTAAGAAAGCCCTAATATGAAACCGGATAAGGAACCCGGATAAAATCGAAAAGGGAAGTCCGAAAGAGCCACAATTCGATCAATAAAGTCCGGCAAAGCCCGTGATCGCTGCTTCAGCAATCACGGGCTTTGTCTTCGTGCATTTTGATCATGATCATATCAGGGCAGAGCGGTCTGGCAGACAGCCTGAGCAAAAAAATGGGGTTCAGAGGAGGCTGGTGAAAATAGATTCAGAGGCATCGGGAGGGAGCGGTCATATGAGCTTTGAAGAGGAAGTCGGATGAATTCAAATCAACGATCAAACCAGCGGTGATATTCCACTGAGGCGCGGTTGGTGTGGAATTTCCGGATCCGGCCGGATTCATCTTCAAGGATCAGACTCAAAGGAGCAGACAGGGCCTCTAGGATAGCCGATTCCATCAATCCGTTATCAGGACTTTGCAGGCTGACTGTATGCCGGGGTTTTGTCCGCAGGATGACCTTCATCTTCTGATTGGACATGGCGATCTGAATATCTTGAGAATTGCCCGTGATTTTTAGAGCAGACAGGTTCCAGGTCGCAAAGGTGTGATCCCTGCCATCCAATACGATATTGGCTATAAATCCAGGGAATTTCACGTTACCGACTGCCACGGCGGCGGCAGAAAAAAACAGAGAGCAGTCCTCGTCAGGAAACTCTGCATGAGCCCAGATATAGCGTTCGGGGAACGTATCACCCCAGTCTTTTTCCACATAGAGACGCGCGGTAAAAGATCCGGTCAACTTCGTTGACTGAATGTCGATGGCTGCGTTTCCGCCCGTTACCAGAAGACCGTGGTTACAGGGCATAATGGGGTGGAAGAACCTGAAAGGTCCCATGATGTTTCCAGGGTAGGGGCGAACCGAATCAATATGGGCAAGAAGGCGGAAACCGGATTCGTCGACGGTGATTTGACGCGAAGTGAAATCATTGCAGCCCAATTTAAAATGAAAGGGAGAGCCCATGGACAAATCGGCTGCAGGATATGTGAAAGAGCGCGTCATTACGTCATCCCCCTGGGAGAGAACGATCTGAAGATGCCCGTGGATGACTTCCTCCCTGCGATGCAGGGAGGGGATCAGTGAAAGCGTCGTTTGACTGTCCAAAATGAATTTTAAATACCATACTTCAAAATAAGCCCGTCGGTTGCCAAAGCCTTTGAATTGGTAGTCGATGGCGGAATCATTGTGCATCAATGTATGGTCACTCCCTTTAAAATTGCTGTGGCCGGAGGATTGAAAAATAACCATAGCGAACTATGGTTATCTGGCGATGATTATTGAATTGGGGAAAGGCTGACAAAGTCAGCTGAAATATAATATTTACGCCCATCAAGCAGCAACTCGTACCAGCCATTGACATTTTCACCGATGATGACCCGATCGCCTTTGTAAAGCTGAGTTACAACGGGAAAATCCAATCCCGGGGCAGAACGAACATTGACTGAATCCTCGAGAACCGTTCCATTGGGGATCGTCCTGTCTAAGAATGCAATGGTTTCACTGCTGGATGTGGCCGATGGCGGTGCAGTTGAAATCTGACCGCTGACCGGGGACTCTGATGCAGCAGCCACCGGGGTGGTCTGTTCTCTGGCAACCTGATTCTGGAAATCCGCGATGACCATCGTTTCTTCAGGCGATAAGGTTTCCTTGTGGCCTAAAAAGACCATAAAGGCAAGAACCGCTACTAAAAAAATCATATATTTCAGAATACGCATGGTTTGGAACGACCTCCTGTTGACTGTTGGTGATGAGTAGTGCAGTAAAATTTTAAGCTTTTCTTGTTTTCTTAAGTTTCAATCAATATTATAACACAAGGTGTCAGTTGTGCCGTGAAATTATTGGAAGTTTGATTAACTTTATCTGAAGAATGTGATGGAGTTTTTAGGCGGATGACCCCATGATTCATATTTACAGCCTCTGTTCACATTAGTGTCACAGAGGGGCCGACAAGGTCACGAGAAGGGAAACACTAAAAAGTCCCCGGATTTTTCCGGGGACTTCTGATACAGTTTATTTCATAGATTCGAAGACGTGCTAATCTAGAGAATAAGAAGACTAATGGTTGAAGCCTGTCAGCGTGTTCACACTGACAAAATCGCTCTTTACGTAATAGAAAGCACCATCTAAGGTGATTTTCCACCAACCGCCGACGATCTCGCTGACCAGTTCGACTTCATCCCCCTTGAACAGCTGGCGAACAGCAGTGAAGTCCAGTCCTGGGCCCTGCCTGACATTCACATTGTCTTCAATGATCACACCGTACTGAGTGGATGATGCAATGGGAGTTTCGGATGCTACCTGTGTCGGCTGTGCTGGCTGAGACTCAAGTTCAGCAATGAATTCCTGAACGTACATTTGTTCCTCTGCTGTCAGAGTTTCCTTGGGACCTAATACGATCATCCATGCCATGACAACGGCTAAAAAGACAATATACTTCAGAGTGCGCTGACCGACTATTTTTAATTTTCCATTCATGCTCAAATAGCTCCTTATCTTGAAAACTGGCTTACCTATACAATTATATAGGGAAAAACCAAAATGTAAAGATAATAATCAGTGAAATAATTAGTGAAACTTGCAGTAATAATCCCCTTGAACGGGTCTTTGCTGTGCCCTTTTGGGCGGGTGCTCGTTTCCAGGTGATATAAAATTTGATAACCTCATTTTTCAGACTAAAACAGAAAATTCTCATCAAGTCTTCTGAAGAATGTTTTGGAACAGAGCAGGTTTTTTTCGTTCAAAACAAGCAGAAAGCGTTGTGTCCGCCAGGGAAAATCTGGATGTTCGCAAGCCCTTATGAACATCGCCTGATGAAACTCATGGGATGGAAACGCGAAACGCTGGCTTGCTATCTATTCGGGACAGAAACATCCCCGGAAGATCCGGCAGGCTGCAGTGGGATGTACAGACTCTGGATTTTCCGGGGATGGTTTACTCAGATGCTGAATCCACTGAACAGGCTTGATGCCGTATGGATCAACGGGGCTACTCGGTGGGTTCTTCTTCCGTTTCGCTGGTGCGCCAGACTCCGCCACGACGGGAATCGGCCGCCCCGTCGACGGTTTTCGTATAGGGATCGAACAGCAGTGCCTGGATCCCTCCAAAATAAACGGAGTCATCATTGACCCGGATGGAGTATCCCATCTGGTTCAGATCTTTGGTGACCTGTGCATTGAGGGCCCGTTCGGTTTTTATGACATTCTTGTCCGCAAAGATCCGGTACCGTTCCATGGCATCACTGAGCGGCAGATCATAATAAACATAGTTTGCCACACCCTGGGCCAGCATGGCCGGGATCCGTGCACCGCCAGGGGATCCCAGACCAAGGACTTTGCCGTCTTTGATCATCAAAGAAGGGGCGATGAAGGAGCGGGGGCTCTTGCTGACGCCCCAGTAACCGGGGTTTTCATCATAGTCATTGAAGTTGGTCAGGAGGTTGTTCATGAAGAATCCTTTGGGGAAACGGCCGGTTCCGAAGAACGTCCCCAGGGTGTTGGTCATGGAGACCATCATGCCGGTTTTGTCCACGACGACCAGATGGGTCGTGTGGGATTCTTCCTTGTTGATGTAGCTTTCCACGGGTTCGGCCATTCCGGTGGTTCCTGCCGGTGTGGTGGAAGCAGGAGCATTGGGATTGATCTGTTCGTCCTGTTTGGGCAAGAATTGTTCCTGGTCCAGTTCAGTTCTGATACCGGGCCGGATCTGGGAGGCCAGACCTTCCGAATAAGGCTTGCCGGCCAGTGCAGCGGTATCAATGAAATCAGTTGTCGGATCAGCCAGTTCCAGGAAGCGGGAGCGGTAGGACAAATTCGTGATGTCGGCGATGTAGTGATAATATTCTGTGGAATCTACGGAATAATTCTCGATCTGTACATATTCCATCATGTTGAGCATTTGCAGGAAGGTGATGCCCGACATGGGCGGGGATGCTGTATAGATGTCCCACCCTTCAAAGGTTCCCTTTACTGCTTCATCCACGAACATGGTGTAGCCGGTGATATCTTCGGTTTCAAGCCCTGTCACCATGCCTGCCAGTTCGGATGCAAAGGGTTCTTCGTAGAATGCGCCCAGTCCGTTCTCCTGAAAATATTGCAGGGTCTCAGCATATTCAGGCTGCTGAACAAAGGTTTGCATAATCCCGCTCGGGAAGAACAGGGCATTGGCTTTGTCATCAAGATAACTGCTGAACCCATAGCGTTTCCAGATATCGAACAAAGTCGAGTCCATTTTGAATCCATCGGCGGCCAGTCGGCGGGCCGGTTCAATGAGGGCGCTTTCACTGGATGTGCCAAAGGCTGCGATCAGATATTCCAGTCCCTTGGCCAGACCGGGCACGCCGGTCTTTTTCCGGAGATTTTCAGGATCACTGGAGGACCGCTCGCGGTACATGATCTGCGTGACTTTCTGATCGGTCGGAGTATAGACTAAAGCGGCGCCGGCGCCGCCCAGCCCGGATGCATGGGGTTCGACGACGCTGAGGGCCAGGGCCGCAGCCGCGGCCGCGTCCGCTGCGTTCCCGCCCTGTGCCATGACTTCCATGGCAACGTCAGCGGCGATGCGGTTGGATGTGGACACGCCGTAGGCGCCTTCCGGTGAAACAACAGTGGTGGTTTCCGCAGGCTGAGTTCCGGGGGCTGTGGGCAGCGTGGATACACCGGCAATCGTCCGGTCCGGCGCGCCTGGTGCAGTACTGCCGAGGTTGACGTAGCCCTCGACATCGCCGGTGTCGCGTGTGTTCATAATAATCGTTCGCAAGGGGTTGATGGCCATTGAAATCATGACAATAAAGCCAAGAACCACGGTGGCCTTTGATGCCCAGCTGCGATATCTGTTGTTTTGATCTCCCATTAATTTTCCCTCATTTTCAGTTGGTTTCCAGGTCGATGATGATTTTACCGTCTTCAGTTGTCCAGTTGACGTCTTCATCCAGATCCTTGGTGAGAAGCTTTGTCATGCGATTGAATTCAATGCCTGCCAGGGGACCCTTCAGGGGGGACGGACTGGCTTCGTTGACTTTCATCGGGGTCAATTCAATGACCTGGGATCCATCCTCTTTGATTTTGAACTGAGCCAAGACCGAATCCTTGGTCTTCGTCCAGCCCTGGTCAAACACAAAGTTGCCCAGAGAATAGAAGATGACTTTCCCCTTGTAGATCTCCACTGGCTGAAGCGTGTGGGAGTGATGGCCGACAATGATATCGGCACCGGCGTCCACCAGGGCGCGGCCGATCTCTTTCTGCCGGGGATTCGGTGAAGAATCGTACTCCACCCCCCAGTGAGAGTGCACGATGACCAGATCCGC
>CAYYVR010000059.1:12497-14890 GCA_964475185.1 uncultured Clostridium sp.
TCCGAGGCCATCAGGTAGGGCTTCACATGGCGGAACAAAAAGTCATAGCCTTTGCTGTCCACGACTTTCTGGACATTTCGGCCGAACATCATATCGCCCACCATGGTGGCGGTGAATTTGGCATCCCGGGTCACAACGACCTGAGCATTGGCGGTAAAGGCATTGAACAGCTGGACCACAAGATAGGTCAGGATCAGAGCCAGCAGGAGGAAAATGGCCTGGCTGTCGGTTTTGCGCCGGCTCTTTTTCTGATACATCAGGATTTTCTCCTGAAAATTAAGATTTTTAAATTTGTTGTTCTGAGATTTTTTATCCATGGTTCTCCTTGGGATCAGCCTAGAATATCAAATTATATCCGAGGATGATGAAATAGGTGAGGGCCGTCATGAGGATGGTGCTGGTCACGGTAAGGACAACGCCTTCCTTATGGATGGTGTTGGCAATGAGTCCCGGGACGATGACCCCGATTCCGCGGAACTCATGGACCTGGAAGGGGATGATCGGGTAGAGGAAGTCAAAGACCAGTTTCAGGAGCAGGCCAACGGTCAGCATGGCTGCGAATTTGCGCTTCCCATAAAGGATCGTGAACCGGCCGATGCCGTGGACGACGATGAGATAGGTCAGCAGTGCGAAAATAAACACATAGGCGATGAACATGGGCTGGTCAAAAATCAGTGAGAGATATCCCGGGACAACCAGTCCGGAAGGCGAGATCCCTGTGACATCGTTATAAATGAGACTGACAACAATTCCTACTACTAATGCAATGTATAAGTCGGTACCGAACATGGTTTACAGATCCTCCTGAAAATTTCGTGAAATATGATTTGATCGATTGGCACGGCTGCCCTGCAGGCTCCGGTAAAGGTCCGTGTGTTCACTGACTTCTTCCAGTGCTTCCAATAAGGGCTCGCCATCGCCATGGATGTTGCCCACGGAAAAAATAACTGAATTGGGCTCCTGACGTTTGAGTTCTCTCATGATTTCAGCAATAGGCATGTCTTCCATGTTCACGAATTCCTGAGCAATGAAGTTTCCCTGTTTGTAGGATTCGACAATGGGCTGTGTGATCTGGCCCATGGCAATGATTTTCTTCACGTTCATGTAAGGAAGGACATCATTGGCAAACTGCTGGGACCGGTCCACCCGGTCAGGCCGGCAGTTCATGATGACAGTGGCATTGCCGGTCTCATACCCCAGGGCATTGATCCGTTCCAGCATGGACAGGGTGGAGGATGCATCATTGACGGCAAAACCGTTGATAAAATAGATGCCCCGTCCAAAGGATGGGATACTCCAGACTTCTGCGGCCCCCGGATCCGGATGGGCCTTCAGCATGCCCCTGAAGGAGGTCTGCCGGTCGATTCCCAGAGCATCGGCCACTGCAAGGGCCAGAGATGCATTCTGCGGAAATACCATGTACTTGAATTTACGAAGATAGGCTTCAGAGATCAGGTTGTCATCGGCAACGTAGACTTTGGTCTTTCTGCGCCGGGCGACCCGTTTGAAGTAATTGACGTATTCGTTTTTGGCAACCACCAGCTGACCGTTGTAGGGAATGGTATTGGTGAACCCTTCTGCAATCTGATCCAGGGTGGGGCCCATGACATCCATATGGTCTTCCAGAACGTTGACGATGACCACCAGATTGGCCTGGACAAATTCTTCCTGCAGGGCTTTCTGATAGTCGGGATGGACCGCCATGCATTCTGAGACCAGGGCTTCGGCGCCTTTTTTCGCGGCTTTGTGGACAACGGATTTCTGTTCGGAAATATTGGGGCCTTCGGGCCGCCGGTAGATGATTTCTTCTTCTTCGGTGTCCCAGTAGATCATCCGGGCTGCCGACCCTGTGGTTTTTCCCACCACCTGATATCCGGCCTCTTTCAGGATGCCGGTGATCAGCCGGGTCACGGTTGATTTGCCGCGAATGCCGTTGACGACAATCCGCAGCGGGATCTTATTGATGCTTTTTGTCACTCTTTTTTTCTCGAAGAAACCGAGAGCAAAGGTGCCAGCCATTATGACAGGGATCAGTGATAAATCATTCATTTTTACAAACCTTTATATTTCATATTTAACATTAGCCAGTGTCCCATTTGACACACACTAAATCTTAACATATCTGAGGTCCAAACTCTACCGGAAGATCAAATTTTGAAATGATTTCCAATACTTTCCAATGATTGCTTTGGATTGCAACACCTGATGAGGTCCGGTTGACGCAATGGATCTTGGGTCAACACGCCATTTGGGGGGGAGCCCCCGGATCAGGTACAGCGACACTGATCCTTTGGACGCAGACTCTCTTTTGGCTTACCGGGAAGACCTTTAACCTATCTTATATCCCAAATTATTCACCGAGTTAATTTTCGATAGGTTTTAAGGGTTGAATT
>CAYYVR010000060.1:0-2354 GCA_964475185.1 uncultured Clostridium sp.
GGCGAAGCGCCGCACAAAAAATTGGATGCAGTACCATTATAATTATTTTTTATGATTTATAAATAATTATAATTTGATTTTATCATAAAAGGATACTACCATGAAAGAAGACATTGGGCTGACCATTGGCTGAAAAGTATATATCTGTTGGAGGTACTTTATGTTGACTGCACAAAAAATCCTGCCAGGCTTTTCCCTGGCTCTCCTCATCGCACTGCTGGCCCGTCTGGCGGAATCGCAGCTGCCGGTCCATCTGATCGGGGCCTCGGTCATTGCCCTCTTCATTGGGATGATGGTGCGCCAGATCTATGCGCCGGCGCCGGCAATCACGGTGGGGCTGAAATTCACATCCAAAAAGGTGTTGAAATTTTCCATCATTCTGCTGGGTGCATCCCTGAACATCTCCACCATCCTCAGCGTCGGGAAGCTATCCCTGACGGTCATGATCTTCACTCTGATCACTTGTTTTGGCGGCGGTTATATCATCGGCAGATGGCTGAATCTGAACTGGAAACTCTCCAACATGATCTCAGCGGGCACCGGCATCTGCGGAGGCTCGGCCATCGCCGCGCTGGCTCCGGTCATCGAAGCAGACGATCAGGACATCGCCTATGCCATGTCGGCCACTTTTTTATTTGACATGGCCATGATCGTGCTGTTTCCCATCATGGGCCGCCTGCTATCCCTCAGTGACATGGCCTACGGACTATGGGCCGGTACCGCCGTCAATGATACCTCCAGCGTCGTGGCGGCGGGCTATGCCTTCAGCGAAGCGGCCGGCGACTTTGCCACCATGGTGAAACTGACCCGGACCCTTTCCATCATCCCCGTGGTCCTGGTTTTTTCACTCATCCAGCATCGTCTGAAAACCAAGGCGAATTTGGACAGCGGAGCCGTTCAGGCCGACACCAGCCTGGGCCGTGTCGTCCCCTGGTTCATCCTCGGATTTCTGTTCATGGCGCTGCTGAACTCCGCCGGTCTGTTTCCCCCCGTTTTTTCCAGTGCCCTTCGCCAGACCAGTAAATTTCTGATGATCGCCTCACTGGCTGCCATCGGACTGAATACGGATATCCGTGAAATGAAACGATCCGGGATCAATCCCATGATCCATGGGTTCATCATATCAGCCCTGGTGGTCATCGTCGCTCTGGCCGTCGAATACGCCATGGGACTGGTCTGATCAGATCGGATCCGGCCCCGGCCCGCTGACTCCTGACCCCTGACTGTCAGCCCTTCAGTACTGCGGCGGGCGCCCCTTACGCCACGGGGCGCCCGCCGTTTTTGCCGGAAACCGGGGCTTCTTTCCACCGAAGGCCTGTTCGGAACAATCTGAAACGTGATTAAAAAAGGCTCCGTAAGACACTGATTGTTACTCGGGATCTTAGGAAACCTCAGTTTTTTCGAAATTTTTGTGGATTTCCGGTCCAAAATTGCGATATTTTCACATTTGAATCGAATGCTTGGATCAGGTTTGTTATAATGAACATAATCTCAAGCATTGGAGGATTATTTCACATGAATCCAGAATCCAGCAGTACGTCTCAGCACAATCTGAAAGCAGGATTTTTTTTAAGAAAAGTATACCGGAACAGAATGAGTCTGTTCCTGATGCTGTTTGTTCTCCCGGTCTTTCTCACCGGCTGTCTGCGTGTTGCCGGACCGCTGCCGACTGCAGGCCAGACAAAACCCCATGATCCCACCGGATCTGTATCAACGGGTCCGGACAGCCCGGGGGGTGTTCTCCTGCCTTCGACCACGCCGCAAAAAGTAATGGGCCGCATCGTTCATGCTGCTTCCGTCGTACTGCGGGCTGATCCGGCCGAAGACAGCGAAGAAGTCGGTGAAGTCCGGGAAGGCGAAGAATTTGTCATTCTGCAGTCCTTCTACAGCAATGACTGGCACAAAATCGAATACCAGGGTCAGCCAGCCTTTATTTCCGCTGATTTCCTGATGATTCTGGAACCCGGCCAGACCCCGCCGGAAATCCAGCCTGCTCCGGCAGAACCAGCCGCACCAGAGGAACCAGAGGAACCCATCGTGGGGATCGTGACCCGGGATCAGGTCAATATCCGGGCAGAGGCCTCCACATCCGGTGAACGTCTGGGCAGAGCCTCCAAAGGCGATGAACTGATCGTCCTCCAGGAACTGGTCACAGCGGACTGGCATAAAGTTGAATTTGAAGGACAGGAAGGCTATATCCATAAAGATTTCTTCCGGATCAGTGGATCCGATGACATCACCGGCGAGACACCCGATGATCCCGTTGAAGACCCGGCCGTAGAGGATCCGGAGGATGGCCCCGTTACAGAGGATCCCGGTGAAGATCCGGAGGATGACCCCGTTACAGAGGATCC
>CAYYVR010000060.1:2454-14105 GCA_964475185.1 uncultured Clostridium sp.
ACAGGCTCCGAAGTCAATATCCGCTCCTCTGCCACCTCGAGTGCAAATATCCTTGGCACCGCTCAGCGGGGCGATGAACTCGTCGTCCTCAGCGCTTATGTCAGAGACGATTGGCACAAAGTGGAGTTCAAAGGCAAAACCGGCTATGTCCACGCCGCCTACTTCCGGATCGATGGCGTTTCGCCTCCGCCCAGACAACCCGAGCCGGCGGAGGAGGAACCGGAGGATGATGTGCCCCGGCCCATTGAAGGGGTGGTGACCGGCAAAGAGGTCAATATCAGGGCTTCTGCCTCCACAACAGGAACGATCCTCGGCAAGGCCTATAAAGGTGAATCGTATGTTGTAATGGATGCCTATGTCAAAGATGGCTGGCATAAAATCAACTACAAGGGAAAAACGGGGTATATCCACGGCGCTTATTTCCTCATCGATGGGGAAACCGATCAACCGGCCCCGCCAAGCCAGCCAGCCCCAGAACCGGATCCGGCGGAAGAACCCGACCCGCCCGAAGATGAAGTCCCCCTTCCCCCGGGGACCCCAGTGGGAACCGTCACCGGATCCAGTGCCAATATCCGGTCATCGGCCAGCAGTACCGGCACCCTTCTGGGCAAGGTCTACAAAGGGACTGAACTTCCGGTTTTGGAAGCGTTCGCCCGCAGCGATTGGCACAAGGTCTGGTACAAAGGAAAGATCGGCTACATCCATGCGGATTACTTCAAGGTACCGGGGCAAACCAGTGAACCCGATCCCGCGCCTGAAGACCCTGCCCCCGAAGAGCCCGCCCCGGAAGAGCCGGACCCGGAAGAGCCCGCACCGGAAGAGCCGGACCCGGAAGAGCCGACCCCGGTAGATCCCGATCCGGAAGACCCCGCAGATCCGACGGATCCGGCAGAGCCGTAGACCCAGTGAAATGCAGGTTCAGGGCGGTCAACTCCTGCCCCTGTTCTTAAACGGAAAGGAATCTGATCCGTACCCCGGTTTGATGAAGCCCCTTGGTTCATCAGGCTTTTCATGGGGGCTGATCCGGTCACACACACAAAAGGATAAACCAAAAGCAGAGTGCGCGCACTCTGCTTTTGGTTTTGACTGTTTAGTTGGCACCGGCTTCCCGGGCTTCTTTGGCTTCCAGCATCGCTTTGACTTTCATCAGGCGGGTGATGGAGGCCCGTTCATTTTCATCAAGTTTCATCCGGATGAACCGGATGGTTTCATGAAGATCGGGGATGGTCATGTACTCCAGTGCGTTGACGCGGCGCCGTGTGCGCTCGATCTCATCCGCCATGAGCATACAGGCCTTTTCCACTTCAGCCAGCTTTAAAAGGTCAGGCATGATCTCATGGAGGGTCTCGATGGCGTCATCCAGATCCGCCGAAGTATCATTGAACCCATAGGGGTGGATGGATCCACCCTCCGAGTTTCTGATAAATTTCATGTCCGGAACATTGACTGACATGATATTGCGCTTTTTGATCTCCACGGAGATCTGCTCCGTCGGATACATCAGCGCTTCTTCCAGTGTCTCATCCGTCATCAGTGCTCTGGCCAGGAGGAAATCCTTGAATCCGGCTTCCAGTTCAACTTCGACTTTTTGTCTCAGCTTCTGATTTCTCCGGATCATCTCGATGAATTTCCGCATCAGTTCATCCTGCTTGTCTTTGAGCAGCTTGTGGCCGCGCACCGCAGTCTTGAGTCTGATCTTGAGCTTGGTGAGCTCCATTCTGGTGGGGTTGACATTGAGCTTTGCCATGTTTAGTCAGCTCCTTTGATGTCCTCGTTGTCGAGATATTTTTCGATGTATTCATCACGGATCCGCTTGAGCTCTGATTTCGGCAGAAGCCGCAGAAGTTCCCAGCCCAGGTTGAGGGTCTCCTCAATGGTCCGGTTGCGCTCATATCCCTGAGAAACATATCTTGTTTCAAACTCTTCAGCGAAGCGGGCAAACGCCTTATCGGTATCAGACAGTGCAGATTCACCGAGAATGACTGCAAGTTCCTTTGCTTCCTTACCGGTGGCATAGGCTGCGAACAGCTGGTTCATGGTATCTGCGTGGTCTTCCCGGGTTTTGCCGCGGCCGATTCCCTTGTCCTTCAGACGGGACAGGGACGGCAGAACATCAATGGGCGGTTCCAGTCCTCTCTTGTAGAGGTCACGGGACAGAATGATCTGACCTTCGGTGATGTATCCGGTAAGGTCCGGGATCGGATGGGTCTTGTCATCCTCGGGCATGGACAGGATCGGGATCTGTGTGATGGATCCCTTTCTGCCCTTGATCCGGCCGGCCCGCTCATAAATGGTGGAAAGGTCGGTATAGAGGTATCCGGGATATCCGCGCCGTCCGGGCACTTCCTTTCTGGCTGCGGAGGTCTCACGCAGCGCTTCGCAGTAGTTCGTCATGTCCGTCATGATGACCAGGACCTGCATGTCTTTTTCATAAGCCAGGTATTCAGCACAGGTCAGTGCCATACGCGGCGTTGAAATACGTTCGATGGCCGGGTCGTCGGCCAGGTTCATGAACAGGACTGCACGGTCGATGGAACCGGTCCGGGTAAAGTCATCAATAAAGAATTGCGCCTCTTCAAAGGTGATGCCCATGGCGGCAAAGACAACGGCGAATTTTTCGCCGGAGCCGATGACCTGGGCCTGCCGGGCGATCTGAGCGGCCAGGTCTGCATGGGGCAGACCGGATCCGGAGAAGATCGGCAGCTTCTGGCCTCTGACCAGCGTGTTCAGTCCGTCAATGGCAGAGATTCCGGTCTGAATGAACTCAGACGGGTAATCCCGGGCCACGGGATTGATCGGGGTTCCGTTGATATCCATTCGCTTTTCAGGAATGATCCGGGGACCGTTATCCTTGGGCGTTCCCATGCCGTCAAAAACGCGGCCGATCATGTCTTCTGAAACACCCAGCATCAGTGGTTTTCCAAGGAAACGGACTCTGGAGGTGGGCAGGTTGATCCCCGCCGAAGATTCAAAGAGCTGGATCATGGCTTTGTCGCCGTTGACTTCCAGGACTTTGCCTCGTCTCATTTCACCTGAGGCCATTTCGATTTCAACGAGTTCATCGTATTTAACGCCTTCAACGCCATCGACCACCATCAGGGGACCGACAACTTCGCGTACCGTCATGTATTCTTTAAGCATCGCCTAATCCCCCTTCCTCGATCATGGTATTCATGGCTTTGATCAGATCTTCGTGGATCAGATCGATTTTTTCCAGTTCATCCTCGCCCAGATACTTCGCTCTGGAGATCCGGTCGCGGATGGGCATCTGTTCGATTTCTTTCAGATAAACCCCGTTTTTCAGACCTTTTTGCGCCTCGTGATAGAAGCCCAGGACGAGTTTCAGCATCTTGTTCTGTTTCTCTCTGGAGGAATACGTATCGATCTCGTGGAAGGCATTCTGCTGAAGGAAGTCTTCACGGATGGATTTGGCAGCTTCCAGCTTGAGCTGATCGGATTCGGACAGCGTATCCTTACCGACGAGACGAACGATTTCATTCAATTGATTTTCATCCTGGAGCAGCGTCATGGCGATGACACGGTTTTTCGCAAAATCCTTGTCGATATTGGCATTCATCCAGCCATCCACCTTGCTCTGATACAGGGAATAGGAGTTCAGCCAGTTGATGGCCGGGAAATGGCGGCGGTATGCCAGGTTGGCATCCAGACCCCAGAACACTTTAACGATCCGCAGGGTCGCCTGGGAAACAGGCTCGGAGATATCTCCGCCTGGAGGCGAAACGGCTCCGATGACGGTGAGGGTACCGATCCGGTCTTCCGATCCCAGAAGGACGGCTTTTCCGGAGCGTTCGTAGAACTCAGCGGCACGGGATCCCAGATAGGCCGGATATCCTTCATCACCGGGCATCTCTTCGAGACGTCCGGACATTTCACGCAGGGCTTCGGCCCAGCGGGATGTGGAGTCAGCCATGATGGCAACGGAATACCCCATATCGCGGAAATATTCTGCGATGGTGATGCCTGTATAAATAGAGGCTTCACGGGCTGCAACCGGCATGTTGGAGGTATTGGCGATGAGCACTGTCCGCTTCATCAGGGATTCGCCGGTTTTCGGGTCAATGAGTTCCGGGAATTCCATCAGAACGTCGGTCATCTCATTGCCGCGCTCTCCGCAGCCGACATAGACGACGATTTCCGCGTCGGCCCATTTAGCCAGCTGATGCTGAACCACCGTTTTGCCGGAACCGAAGGGTCCGGGTACTGCGGCTGTTCCGCCCTTGGCCACCGGGAAGAACGTATCGATGACACGCTGTCCGGTCAGGAGCGGTTCCTCCGGATTCAGCTTGCGCTGAACGGGACGTCCGCGGCGGACGGGCCACTTCTGCATCATCGAGATCTCTTTGTCCCCTTCTTCAGTGGACAGGACGCAGATGACTTCGGTGACCGTGTGTTCTCCGCTTTCGATGGATTTGATGGTTCCCTTCATGTTGGGAGGGACCATGATTTTATGCGATACGATGGTGGTTTCCTGGACTGAACCCAGGATGTCACCGCCGGTGACTTCATCCCCGACCTGTTTTTCGGGAACAAAATCCCACTTTTTGAGCCGGTTCAGGGGCGGCAGTTCTACACCTTTGACCAGAAGGTCGCCGGCTTTTTCACGGAATTCTTCCAGCGGACGCTGGATCCCGTCGAACATCGCTTCGATCAGGCCGGGTCCCAGCTCGACGGAGAGAGGTTCCGATGTGGTGTACACAGGTTCCCCCGGTCCGATTCCAGCTGTTTCTTCGTAAACCTGAATGGATGCTCTGTCATTACGCATCTCTATGATTTCGCCGATGAGTTTCTGTTCGGAAACCTGCACGACATCATAAACATTGGCCTCATCCATTCCCTCGGCAACAACCAGGGGGCCGGATACTTTGATTATTTTTCCAACTTTCAATCTTGTGCTCTCCTTTAAAGAATATTAGATCCGACAGCTTTTTCGACATTATCCTTGATCCGCTGCATGCCAATGTCCAGTGTGCCCTGGTTGGATGGGATCAGGATGACGGCCGGAGTCATGATTCGGTTATAACGATCGATGGTGTCCGGGATCGCCTGGGCTGCCTGCTCCGTGATGAATATGACGCCATATTTCTCACGGGCCAGCCGGTCGATTGTCTTGCGTGATTCCTCCGGCTCCAGCACGGGATAGACATCCACGCCCAGGGCCTTGAAGGCCATGATCGAATCTTTGTCGCCGACTACAGCTACTTTATACATACATATCACGCAGCCTTTCCCGTAATTTATCCGGTGAAATGTTGTTCAGCTTTGATACCATGATCATCCTCAGGATCTTGTTTTCCCGTTCCTTGGCCACTATATAGCCAAAGAGCGGTTCCGGTCCGAAAACGACCTGCTTGGCCGGCCGAATGGTTCGGATGAGCCCGTTTTCCAGCTGGCGTTCCATTTCACCCAGCCGCCCCGTTGCCTGATAGGCTTCGATGCCTTTTCTCAGCGCCGGACCGATTTTCCTGCCCCGGAAGCGGTTTGCGACCTGTTCGGGCGCGTCAGCTGCAGACTCAAGAATGTCCCTTACAGGGATCTCGCCGCCTGCAACGACGACGTCCTGGATAAACCGTGGATCTTTTTCCTGTTTTTTCGTTCGCATAAATGCGAGGAGATTAAAACTGTCGATTTGATAGCGGATATAATCCCGGATCATATCCACATCCCTTGCACCTGCCAGGATCTCATTCATATGCGCAAAATACGCTTTATCGACGATGAAATCCAGCTGCTGGGGATCCCTGTTCTTGGAGAATTCATCCCGTGCCAGCCTTGCGGCTTCAGCGAACCGGGGGCCGGCTTCTTTCAGATTGCTGGACTCAAAGTTCGATTTGAATGCCTGCGGGGGGATCGTCCCGAGTTCGGAAAGAACGGGGATCTGATCCTGCCCCAGCGCTTCAGCCTTGAGCAGAACTTTCAGGTTCTGATAATCATAGCGCAGCGACAGCAGTGCAATGAGTTCCGGATCCTTGATCTTGCGATTGATGTCGTCATAGACCCAGTTCATTTCGTTGCTGAGGATCGTTTCAAATTCCTCGGCTCGCTTGACATTCGCCATGGATCGGCTGTATTCCGTTTCCTGAAGGATCTTCAGGACTTCTTCAGCGGAATCCGCATCGATCATACGCTCGATCTTAATGGGATCCAGCAGGCGCTTTTCATATACTCGCATGGTAGCTACCGATTGGGTATACTCCATTCTGTCCATGAACTTCACCTCCTAGTTCGGAAAGAGGATTTGAGATGCCTGAGCCTCCAGATCCTCCCTGAGGTAATCCAGAGTCGTTTCAAACGAATGGTTCTCAATTACTCCCTTGCGATCGATGGCGTAACCGGATACTCCCTCTTGTTCCTTTACACCGGCAATCCCCAGCGTGTCTTTGACTTTCTGAGCAAAACCGGGTTTCACGATCAGTGTTTCATCGTCCCGCAGGGTGCGGCCTTTCAGTTCTTTGGCGATGAAACTCAGTTCTTCCTGGGCGGGCATGTTCCGGACCCCTTCACGGACTTTATCCAGAACACGGTCAATGACTGCCCCCTTTGCAGAGAGCTTGTCATCACGAAGTTTCAGGTTTGCACCCGAGATGATCCGTTCAGCCAGTAATTTTGCTTCCTGGTCTGCCCGTTTGAGAAGAACCTGTTTATGGGCAAGTGATGCCTTTTTTGCCTCCTCAACCTTATGATCCGCCTGAGCTTTTGCCTCAGCCAGGATCTGTTCAGCTTTTTGAGCGGCCTCCTTCAATATTTCGTCGGTCAGTTTTTGAATATCAGCCATTTAAAACCTCCCGCTCTTAAGCTTTTCCGAGCAGCATGATGGAGATAATAAAGGATAACAGTGCGTAGGTCTCAACCATGACTGCGTAGATAATACCTTTGGTCGTCTGTTCTTCGTTCTTGGCCAGGATGCCGATACCGGCAGCGGCTGTTTTACCCTGTTCGATGGCGGATCCGAGTCCGACGAATGCGATGGGCAGGGAAGCGGCGAAGAGCATCATGCCGTTGGCAAGGGTGAGGTCTGCGCTGATCCGAAGGAAAATAAACAGACCGATAACGAATCCGTAAAGACCCTGTGTACCAGGCAGCAGCTGCAGAATCAGTGATCTGACGAATTTTTCAGGTTCTTCGGAAATCAGTCCGGCAGCTGCCTGACCCACGGTCCCGACCCCTTTGGCCGATCCGATGCCGGAGAAAATCGTTGCAAATGCAGCTCCCAGCGCTGCCATAACCATTCCACCGTTATCCACCATAAATTCAAAGAATGTCATACTAAATACCCTCCAGGTTTTGTTTTGTTATTTTTTGATATTTGGTCAAATTGTCCATAAGGTGTACCCTTTTCGGATACAGATCTACTCAAAGCTTTCCACATCAGAATAGTTGATGTATTTGGGATCCTTTTTCATTTTATTGAATGCTTTGCCGCCACCCTCGTAGAATTTGCCGAAGTATTCGACATAGATCAGACGCAGGGAATGGACATAGGCACTGAGCATGGCAAGAATCATGTTGAACAGGTGGCCGACCACGAAGATCAGTGCCGAGAACGGCAGAAGATACCATGAGCCGCCGACCATGCCGGCCATCATGTTAAAGGCCATGCCGATGAATCCGCTGGACAGTCCGAGCGCCATCAGTCTGGAGTAGGATACGAAATCACCGATCCAGGATGAGAGGCCATACAGAGAATATACACCGCCTGCGATCCGCCCGCCCCATCCGGCAGCGGTTCTGGCTGCAAACAGAACGATTCCGACCATCCCTGCGATCATGACCCACTGTGAGATCGTTCCGACAATGGCCGGAAGATTCAGCGGTCCGGTCAGGAGCATCAGGATCAGTCCAGTCAGTGTCATGTACCAGAAGAGGACATCAAAGACTGCATCCATGGGTTTGCCGTCCCGAATCAGCATGTAGGCCTTGATGGCCAGGCCGAAGAAGAGATGGATCCCACCCATGATCACAGACAGGATCATAATGGTCATGAAGTCAACGCTTGGATTTAAAAGTCTTGGAACATTGATTTCCAGTGAGAAGTAAGATCCGTAGATGATCCCCCAGATAATGGACGGGATGGACAGGTAGAAGAAAAACTGGACGAACTGGCGCATTCCTTTGCTCAGATTCATTTTCTTCAGGGCATAGCCTGTTCCCAGAAGCATCAGCAGCCCATATCCGGCATCACCGATCATCATTCCGAAGAAGATGAAGTAGAATGGTGCCAGAAGAGGCGTCGGGTCGATCTCATTGTACTTGGGCAGTGCATACATTTTGGTCACATCGGTGAACGCCCGGTTGAACTTGCCGTTTTTCAGCATGATCGGAACATTGGGATCTTCTCTTTCCGCCGGTGCCGTATCCAGGTAATAGTTGTCACCAACTGCCTGAGCGATGGTTTCGGTGAATTCAGAAACCATTTCCGTCGGGACATACCCTTCGGTGGCCTTGGTGAATTCCGTACTGGTAAAGTGATCATCCGCCATCAGGCGAAGTTTTTTGTTTTCCAGGTACTCATAGGCCATTTCAAGTTTCGGCAAATCGCCGGCAAACGCCTTGAGTTCTTCACGGGTCTCGCGCTGTGTCGCCTTCAATTCGATGAGTTCCTTGTTCAGCCGCTGTTTGCGGGCCAGGGGTTCTTCATCGTATTCCGGTCTCATCTGCGAGAACGCAGACTGTCTGAGCACCTCCTGCAGCATTTCTTCTTCTCTGGGATGGCTCAAAACCAGATACCAGACATCGGTTTTTGTGCCGCCGACGGTCTGCAGGGTCGTGAGTTCCAGCTTGCGGATGTTCGCTTCAAATTCCTCGCTGATTTTGCGGGGAACCGAGCCCAGGATCCCCTGAGCCACTTTCAGCCGGTCGAGCACTTTGGGTGATACATCAAGGCTCGTCCAGTTGGATACTTCCTCGATCTCCGTACGCATCTTGGTCTCCTGATGTGTCAGAACATCCAGACGGTCAGCGATCTCTTTCACGTTTCGATAGGATTCCTGCCATCCGCTCTGAGAAACCTTTGTTTCCAGTTCGTCAAATCGGATGATCTGATTTCCTTCCCGAAGTCCTTTGAGTCCCCCGGGGCGCTCATCGTAGTTGTAGAGAAGCTTGATGGCGTGTTTCACCTTTTCCACTTCTTCATTGACTGCGATGACTGCCTCGGAGGCTTTTCCTGATTTTGATTCTTCCTCTGTCCTGTTGTCGGTCTCATCAAGCTGCGGCTTGACCAGGTGTACATAGTTGAACTCCTGGAGTCTCTCCAGCAGCTGCTGTTGATCCCGGTCGAACGTGAAGAGGCTGAATTTTGTCATGTTTACGATTGCCATGTTACTTCACAATCCTCTCCAATATGGCAGTTGCAGCCTTTTCCACTTCCGCATCAGTCATGTTCAGTATGGACGCAACTGCTGCTTTTCCTTCTTCCAGAACCCCCTGGATCGACTGCTCTGCCTTGTGCTTTGCATCGTTCCTGAGCTGTTCTGCCTCCTGTCGGGCTTCCTCCATGGTGGCTGCATCGAATGCTTTCGCCCTGGTTTCAGCCTCTTTCAGAAGCTCTTTGCCTTTTTGCTGAGCCTCTGCGACCAGCCGGCCGGCTTCTTCTTCTGCCAGCAGAATTTTCTTGATGGTTTCCTTTGCCAATATCTCACCGCCTTTTATCATTAAGTTAGTACAGAATCTTTGCCGATATGTATTTTGAACAGGGACCAGGTCCTCTGTCAAAAGCTAAAAATGTATTTTTATACAGGAACAAAATCGTGCCCCTCCAGGTGCCTGACAGGCACCGGATCCGGACTGGCCAGAGAATAGAAGATATGCGTGTTTTCCTGAATGATTTCGTTACTTTGCCAAAAACGTAACACATTGATTTTAAACCCTGCCACGTTTCCTTTCAACCATGAGTTGTCATTTGGCTTGCATAATAATCGAGCCTTCAAACTGTTATATTTTTCAGTCTGCAACCATTCAGGGATCGTTCCTTTGCGGTTTGACAGAATATAGTCAAACCGCAGCAGATCCGCCAAAATCGCTCTGTTTTCATCATCATTTTCCTTGTTTAAATCGTAGATCACTCTGTAGTAATCTTCCGAACGGAGCAGGCTTTTGGAATGCTGATACTTTAATAAACATTGGGCCATTTCTATGAATAATTCCCATGGATCCCGGCAGATAGTTAACAGATAGTTCATAGAATTGACAAATTTTCCGGAATTGTAATATTTATCCGTTATCATTTCGATCTTTTTCACTTCAAGAAGGTCAAAGAAGCCCATCTGCCTTGTTTGCAGCACTTCATAGGGCGGCCAGTCACGATACCGGATCCCCAGCGCCTGACTCGATCGGTGGAGGGGGGTGCCTTTGAGGACTTTGAGAAACCCCACCTGGAGCATCTGCGGTCTCATGGCCAGGCATTCATTGAAACTTCTTCTGAAACTTGTCAGATCATCTCCCGGCAGACCGGCGATGAGATCTGTATGAACGTGGACCTTCCCTCCGGCAATGATGTTCGCCAGAGCCGACTTCAGCCGGTCGGGATCATCCCTGCGCTCGATGAGCCTGAGAACATCCGGATTGGTGGTCTGGATCCCTGCTTCGATCTGAAACAGACCCCTGGGCGAACGGTTGAACAAATCGATGAGACGATCTGAAAGGATCGCTGCACCCACTTCGAAGTGAAAGGAAGTAGTCCAATCATTCTTTTCCGTTTCCTCCACAATGTACTGAAGAACCTCATAGGCCCAGTCTTCCTTTGCATTGAACGTTCGGTCCACCAGTTTGACCAGCGGAACGCCCGCCTCCATGAAGACCGACAACTCTCGTTTCACCATGTCCAGCGGTTTGTGCCGCAGGGTCCGGTCGATGGATGACAGGCAGTAGCTGCACCCGAAGGGACAGCCCCGCTGGCCCTCATAGTAAATGATCCGATGCTTCAGACGGTCCAGCTCCTCCCTGTCGTAGGGAAAAGGGACCTGCTCCATCCCGATGAGGGGGACCTCGCCGGTGTGGAACACACCGCCTTCATGTTCCTTCAGATACAGACCGGGCACTCGCCGGAGCGAATGAATCAGCGCATCAGGCGTCCTTTCTTCTGAAGGGACGGCATCCAGCGCTGCCAAAAGAGCCGGGAAAATCGCCTCGCCCTCCCCGGCCATGACACCGTGGGCGGGGGAGGAAGCCAGAAAAGCCTGGGCATCATAGGCCACTTCAGGGCCGCCGCAAAGGATCAGCGTATCAGGCAGCACCTTGGAACAGGCACTGATCAGCTGTCGGATAAAGGAAATATTCCATATATAACAGGAAAAAACCAGTAAATTCGGATGGTGTGAGATCAGATCGGCAAGGACATGATCGACATCGTCATTAATGGTTGTTTCAAATAACCAGACATCGTGAGATGAGTGGTCTGCGATCTTTTTCAGGTAGCGCAGAGCCAGGTTGGAATGAATGAATTTTGAGTCTGCGGCAGCCAGTAAAATTCGCATGTTTCGCCTCCTTTGCGTTATGAATATCATATCACATTTTAACATTCCGTTACAGATTGGACGCTTTTGAGAATGATTTTTGAAGAATCCAACTTTGTAACGTATACAAACTTGGTTTGGGTGTCAAAATTGAGGTTTATGCGATCTGAGTCCTCATTTTTG
>CAYYVR010000061.1:0-14086 GCA_964475185.1 uncultured Clostridium sp.
GAGATGCTATATAATAATAAATAGAGCGGAAAAACCGCAGAAACATACACTTGGGGAGGATTACAATGGAATTACGCGAAAACCTGAAAAAGTACGCAGATCTGATCACTCAAATCGGGTTGAACCTGAAAGAGGGCGACAATCTGCAGATCACCTTTAACATCTGGGGCCTTGAGCTGGCCCGCCTGGTGGCGGACAAAGCCTATGAAATGGGTGTGGGTGATGTCGTTTTAAACTTCACCGATGAGCAGCACCAGGTAAGTTTCTATGAAAAGGCAAAAGATGTGACTTATTTCCCTGACTTTAAGGCGAAGTACATGGAAGAAATGGCAGAACACGGCTACCATCGACTGGTGATCCATGCTGCCAACCCGGCATTGCTCAAAAAAATCGATTCTGACCGGATCACAGCTGCCCAGAAGGCCCGCGATCTGAAAACCAGAAAAGTCATGGAATACAGCATGAGCAACTTTATCAAGTGGTGCATCGTAGCTGTTCCCAATCCTACCTGGGCAGCCTCCGTGTTCCCGGATCTGAATGAGACCCAGGCCATGGACAGGCTGTGGGAGAACATCTTCATGGCCACCCGGGTCGATCTGGAGGATCCGGTGGCAGCCTGGGAAGAGCACGATCTTCAGCTGAAACAGCATGAAGCATATCTCAACGAAGCCCATTTTGAAAAACTTCTCTACAAAGGACCCGGAACGGACCTTGAAGTTTATCTGGCTGGCAAACACATCTGGAAAGGCGGATCGGGCTATTCACAGGGCGGAGATCGTTTCTTCCCCAACATCCCAACCGAAGAAGTCTTTACAATGCCTGACCGTGCCAGAGTCAACGGTACGCTGAAAGCCACCATGCCGCTTGCGGTAATGGGCAAGCTGGTCGAAGACATGTCCTTCGTCTTCAAAGACGGAGTCATCACCGAGTTCAGGGCCGGCAAAGAACAGGATGTTTTTGAAAAGATCCTGGATTCAGACGAAGGATCCCGCCGTCTGGGAGAAGTGGCCCTGGTGGCGCACAACTCCCCAATTTCCAATACCGGCATCCTTTTCCAGAACACGCTGTTCGATGAAAACGCCTCCTGTCATTTTGCGGTGGGCGCGGCCTATCCGGAAAATGTCGAGAACGGAGAACACCTCACCGATGAGGAAAAAATCAGAGAAGGCATGAACGACTCACTGATCCACTATGATTTTATGGTGGGCGGCAGGGACGTTACAGTCACCGGCGTCAAGGCGGACGGAACGCAAATCGTCCTTCTGGCTGACGGTGAGTGGAAGATCTAGCACCATCGACTGTATCCAGGGCAACCGGTCCTGGATACAGTCTTTTTAAAAAGCAGGCCAGTTGTTTGCATAAGACCGGCGAACCCTATAAAATATTCATAATGGGTCAAGTATATCCATAATCAGTCACATGAATGTGATACGCAAAGAAGGAATAAAATGGAAAACAAAAAGCGAAGAGCACCGCTGCTGAAAGATACGACCAGCATCATCCTGTTCTTCCTGATCATTAATATTGCCGCAGTCATGAGCCCGATGGCGCTCATGATCGCACCGGTCGTTATCCCCGTCCTGCTTTTATATATCCGTGCGCAGAACGGAAACAATGCATTTTATCTGGGCGCCCTGGCGGGTGCCGCGCCGTATTTTGTGCTGGGCGGACCAGAGATCGCTTTGGCAGTGATCATACCCATCGCCATCATGACCGCAGCCATTTATGGGATCGGCCGCTTCCAGTTAAGCTGGCGCCTGGCATTTCCCCTGGCCGCCCTGGCTGTGTTTACAGGCATCCTGCTCAACGGCTATTTCAGCATTTACATTCTTCAGGGGTCTGACCTTGGCAAGTTCAGTGTTGCCATTGCGGATAACATCAAAAACCAGCTGGCTGGCGCTCTGACTGCCACCGGGTATGAGATGCCCATGAGCCAGCAGCAGGCCATTGATGATCTGACGAAGGTCATCGATCCTCAGTTTGTTCAGGATCTGATCCCGACACTGATCATCAGCTGGTCCATGATCGCTGCCTACGCAGCCCTGCGGCTGGCCCGGCGCTTTCTCAAAATCGGGCAGACAAAGCAATCACATATCCCCTGGTTTGCGATGATCGGGATCAATCCGCTGCTTCTGGCGGCATTCATCGTACTGTCCATCGCAGGCTCCCTGCTGGTCCCGGATCAGCCGCGGCTCGGCAGTCTGCTGTTCAATACAGGGTATGGTGTTTCGACCTTCCTGGGGACTGCAGGGACACTGAGTCTGATCTGGTGGAGTCTGTCCGTTAAATTCAGACTCCGCCGTAAATTCACCAAAGTTTTTCTGATCCTGATCACCCTGTTCTATATGGCAGGTGACTGGATGATCCTGGTCGCCATCGCGGACTCCGTCCTCGATTTCCGGAATATTTCCGGAAAGAGCCTGTGGCGGTGGCTTAACTATCAAGTGACACAGAGGCTGACAAAGGAGGATCAGTAGATGGAAAAATACTCCCGGTTCAAACGAGAACAGCTCCTTTACATAGGACTGATCCTGGCTGCCATGATCTGGCTGGTCTATCTGAAACAATATGCCGCTGCCGGGATCGTTACACTGGTTCTTCTGATCATTGTTATAGTGATCAATCAGCTTCATCTGTTCAAACGCAAAGAGTGGGATAAATTCGTCAACGACTCCATCAAACAGCTGAAACCCTCCGTGGTGGAGGCTGCCAGGGATTCGGAATTTCCCATTGTGGCATTTACCCGGGATGGACAGATCAACTGGTACAATGAAAAATTCAGGGAGATCGCAGCGGCGGAGCTTTTGATCGATATCGATGAGCTTCTTGACATCGATCCGGAAAAATTATGGAAAGATGAGATCCCTGAGTTTCTTGAACTGGATGAACAAGTCTACAAAATGACGCTGATCAAATATACCGCCGCCCATGGCGAGTTTGAAGAGGATCTCCTTTTCCTGGTCCTCATTGATGTAACGGAAGTAAAGAAAGCAGAAGACAGCAAGATCATCACCATGCTGGTGGAAGTCGATAATCTGGCAGAAGTCCTGAATTCCGCACCTGAATCGAAGCGACCGCTGATTTCGGCGGCCATCGAAAAACAGCTGCTGGATTATGCCAATTATCTGAAAGGCTACATGAAACGCTACTCCAACAGCCGGAGTATTCTCATGGCGCCTTATGAAGTGTTCCGGGATGAGGTCAAAAAGAAATTTCCGATCCTGGATCAGATCAAGTCCATCAATCTCGGGAATACCATCGAGCCGACCCTGTCCATCGGCGTATCCTATGACAATGATTATCTGATCAATGACGGTATGGCAGCTGAGCAGGCGAAAGAACTAGCGCTGGGCCGGGGCGGGGACCAGGTGGTCATCAAGCGCGGCGACAAACTCACTTTCTTCGGCGGAAACTCCAGAGAAGTTGAAAAGAAATCAAGGGTCCGCTCCCGCGTCATCGCCCACGCACTCCGTGATCTGATCAATGAGAGCGGCAAAGTCTATATCATGGGGCACACCAATCCCGATATGGACTGCCTGGGGGCTGCGGTTGGCATCGTCGCCATTTGCCGGGCCCTCGACAAGAGTGCCTACATCCTGATGGATGAGCCCTATCGCAATGTGGCGGATATCCTTTCGATCATTAAGGAAGAAGAATCATATCAGGACATATTTATGAAGTCGGAAACGGTGCTGGATCAGCTCCAGCCCAATGATCTGCTCATTGTGGTGGATGTACACTCCCTTGGCTATGTCCTGAACCGGGACGTGGCTTCCGCCACCGTCAATAAAGTGGTCATTGACCATCATCGGCGGGCGGCGGATGCGATCTCCGGGGCCACCCTCAATTACATTGAGACCTATGCCTCTTCGACCTCTGAGCTGGTCACAGAACTGATCCAGTATATCGTCGAAAAGCCCCATCTGCTGAAAGTCGAAGCCGATGCGCTGTTATCCGGCATTATGGTCGACACCAAATATTTCATTTACAAAACGGGATCGCGAACCTTTGAAGCCGCCTCGTTCCTGCGGAAGGCAGGCGCCAACACCCTTGACATTCGAAATCTGCTGTCCTATGATAAAGAACTGTATCTGCTCAAAGCCGCCATCATCAAGACGGGTGAGGTCGAGAAGGGGATCGCCACGGCGGTCTGTCCTGCCGGGCTCAAAGATCCATTGATCGCCGCTCAGGCAGCAGATGAATTCCTCAATCTCAAGGGCATCACGACTTCCTTTGTGCTGGCCCAGGACGGACCCGATGTCGTGATCTCAGCCCGAAGCAATGGATCCGTCAATGTGCAGGTCATCATGGAAAAATTTGGCGGCGGCGGTCATATGACCATGTCCGGAGCCAGAGTAAAAGACCGCACGGCCGAGGAGGTCAAAAACGAAATCAAACAGATACTAAATACCACCATCAGGGAGGAAGAAGAAGATGAAAGTGATACTTCTCAAGGACGTCAAGAACGTCGGTAAACAAGGTGAGATCGTCACCACCAGTGACGGATATGCAAGGAATTTCCTGTTCCCCAGAAAACTTGCCCGGGAGGCCACCCAGGGAAATCTGAATACGGCTGTCGCCATTCAGGAAGCAGGGCGCAAGCAAAAACAGAAAGAACTCGAAGAAGCCCATGCGCTGGCCAATGAAATGAAAGACCAGCAGATCAGCATGAAAGTCAAAACGGGAGAAGGCGGCCGGCTCTTCGGTGCCATCACCTCCAAGGATGTGGCCGCTGAAATAAAAAACCAGCTGGGATACGATATCGATAAGAAGAAAATCGTCCTGGATACCATCAAAGGGACCGGTCTTTATGAAGCCGAGATCAAGCTCTACCCGGAAGTTTCCGGCCGGCTGAAGATCCTGGTTGAGGCAGAATAAGCCCCATGCAGGCTGAATAAGCTCCCCAGGCAGAATAAGCTCCCCAGGCAGAATAGAAAATGCTCCCGAGAGAATGATCTTTCGGGAGCATTTTCTTCACCGGGGGCCATCTGCTCTGTATGTGGGGCCATCTGCCCTGCATGAGCGGACTTTTGGTTCGCATCCACTTCGACCGTCTGCGGCTGAAAGTGGATCGCTTGTCTCACTGGGATTGGAGCTGGCTGAAAACATATACCAGTGGAGATGATATAATAAAGATTGCCGAATCTATTATCGTCACTTCGGAGGATAAACATGGACATATTGAATGATTCAGATCTGATCATGGATCGGCCTGATGATGTGGCAACACAGATCAAGATCCAGGAAGAGATCATTACAAATATACTGGGGACGAAAGAAGTCATGTCACGGGTCAGGCGGCTGAAGCTGAATCGGGATATGAACTCCGAGGATGCCCTGAAAAAAGCTCTGGCCCTGAATAAAGTCATTGGCAACCGGAACAGTGTCGAATGTTCATCGCCCCATCGCGTGGAGAAGGTCATGGAATCCACTTTTGATCTGATCTCAGAGCAAATCGCCCGGAATTTTGTTCAGAACCGCATTGAGGAGAAGGTCCAGGAAGCGCTCATCGATCGTCAGGACGAGTACATCGAAGAGATGCGAATGAACATCATCCGCAAGGAAAAGGGGCCGGAAAATTCCAAAACGAAAAAGAAGTATCAGGATCTGGTGAACCTGGACAAGATCTCTCTGTCCAGGAACATCATCAATCAGCTGAGACCGCAGCGCTTTGATGAGATCATCGGGCAGGAACGGGCGATCCAGTCGCTGATCTCCAAGATCGCATCGCCCTATCCGCAGCACATCATTCTTTACGGGCCTCCCGGCGTCGGAAAGACAACGGCTGCCCGGATCGCGCTGGAAGAGGCGAAAAAACTTAAATTCACCCCCTACGGAAAGACGGCCCGGTTCGTTGAAGTCGACGGGACGACGCTGCGCTGGGATCCCCGGGAGATCGCAAATCCTCTGCTGGGGTCGGTCCATGATCCCATCTATCAGGGCTCGAAGCGGGACCTGGCAGAGACCGGGATCCCTGAGCCAAAGACGGGTCTGGTCACCGATGCTCATGGCGGGATCCTCTTTATCGATGAGATCGGCGAACTGGACACGATTCTTCAGAACAAACTGCTCAAGGTCCTTGAAGATAAACGGGTGGAGTTTTCTTCCTCCTACTACGATCCCGATGATGAGAACGTTCCGAAATATATCCGGTACCTGTTTGATAAAGGGGCGCCGGCTGACTTCACCCTCATCGGGGCTACGACCAGGGAACCCAAGGAGATCAGTGCGGCGCTGAAATCCCGCTGCACTGCAGTGTTTTTCGAACCGCTGACACCCGACCATATCTGCCGCATCGTTGAGGCGGCCGCGGAAAAACTCGATGCCGCGCTGGATCCGCAGATCCCTGCCATCATTGCACAGCACACCATCGAAGGGCGCAAAGCCATCAATATCCTCTCCGATGCATACAGTCTGGCAGTTTACCGCTCCCTGAGCCGGGAGAAGATCCGCATTGGGATCGATCACGTCATGGCTGCCATCGGCACCTCCCGGACCAGCGCCTATGAGACGCTGGACAACCTGACCGGTGAGGAGATCGGTCATATCTACGGCCTGGCAGTATCAGGCTTTGTGGGATCCACCGTGGAGATCGAGGCCATGGCTTATGTGGCCAGGGAACAGGGCAAAGGGACCATCCGCTTCAATGAAACGGCAGGATCCATGGCCAAGGACTCAGTCTTCAATGCCGCTTCGGTGATCCGTAAAGTCACGGGTCACGCCATGAAGGATTATGATATCCACATCAATGTCGTCGGCGGTGCCAACATCGACGGTCCGTCAGCCGGGGCGGCCATTACCCTTGCGTTGCTCAGCGCCATTGAAGGCCAGCCTCTGCCTCAGGATATTGCCATCACCGGAGAGATCTCCCTGGGCGGGCGGATCAAACCCGTGGGCGGGATCTATGAAAAAATCTACGGGGCAGTCCGCAAAGGCATCCATACAGTCATCATTCCCAAAGACAATGAAAAAGAGATTCCCGCAGAACTTCAGGGAATCAATGTCATCGCCTGCGCCACCATCGAAGAAGCCAGAGATATCCTCTACAGAAAAGGTGATCAGTAACCATGGAAAACAACACGATAAGGACCATGCCGGCCAATGTTCAGGCAGAGCAGAGCATACTGGCCATCATGTTCTATGATGAGAAAAATATACCAAGGGTCTTTGAACGACTCACCTCCGATGATTTCTACCAGGAATCCCATCGGATCATTTTTGATGCCGCAGTGGAACTGTTCGGTCGGGATACGCCCTTTGACATCGTCCTGCTTCAGGACTATCTCCACTCCACGGGGACCCTGGAAAAAGTCGGCGGTCTTGCCTACCTCTCCCGCCTTGCTGCCCTGGAATACAGTTCAGCACTGCTGGATTCCTACATGGAATCAGTGGCAGAAAAGTCGCTTCTGCGCCGGCTCATCAAAGCGTCCGATGAGATCCAGCGGGATTCCTATGATAAACAGGATGAGCCCGAGGCCGTCCTGGAGGATGCCGAACGCCGGATCTTCCAGATCTCCGAGAAACGGCAGGCCAAGGATTTTGTTCCAATGAACCAGGCCGTGGAACGCGGCCTGGTCAATATTGAAAACATGTATATCAACAAGGGACAGTTCACCGGGATCCGCAGCCCGTTTCCGATCCTCGACGAATTCACCGCGGGATTCCAGAAAGGGGATATGGTCCTCATTGCGGCCCGTCCATCCATGGGAAAAACCACCTTCGCCCTGAATCTGGCCGAACACGCTGCGCTGCGCGAAGGGAAATCCGTGGCTATTTTCAGCCTGGAAATGAGTACGGATCAGCTGTCCTATAAACTGCTTTGCTCGGAAGCGGGGGTCGATATGAACCGCATGCGTCTGGGGGAACTCGATGAGACGGACTGGGACAACATCGCCCGGGCCACCGGGCCCCTGTCCAAAGCCAAGATCTTCATTGATGATACGGCCGGCATCTCCGTCATGGAAATGAAAAGCAAGGCCAGACGGCTCAAACTGGAACATGGACTGGATATGATCGTCATAGACTACCTTCAGCTGATGAGCGGAAAAGGCGAGAACCGCCAGCAGGAAGTATCTGAGATCTCCCGTTCCATCAAGATCCTGGCCAAGGAACTGGAAGTCCCGGTCCTGACCCTGTCACAGCTCTCCCGGGCTCCGGAGCAGCGTCAGGATCACCGTCCGATGCTTTCCGACCTGAGAGAATCCGGCTCCATTGAGCAGGATGCAGACCTGGTCATGTTCCTGTATCGCGACGACTACTACAATAAAGATTCCGAAACGCCGGGCACCGCCGAGTGCATCATTGCCAAACAGAGAAACGGCCCGGTGGGGACAGTGCATCTGGCCTGGATCGGAAAGTTCAGTAAATTTGGTATCGCCGATACCATCCACGGGTGATGGCCATGAAAAATATCAGCGAAAAATCCTGCGGGATCATTCTGTTCAATGATCAGAGCCAGTACCTCATCATCCGCCATCTGGCCGGTCACTGGGATTTTCCCAAAGGCCATGTCGAGTCCGGAGAGAGCGAAGAGGAAACAGCCCTGCGTGAGATCCGCGAAGAGACAGGGCTGTCCGCCGTCATCTGCCCGGGGTTTCGGGAGACGGTCAATTATCTCATCCGGGGCCATATCGAAAAGGAAGTCGTCTATTTTCTGGGCCGCCCCCGGGGCAGTAAAGTGTCCCTTCAGGCCGAGGAGGTCAGTGACTATGCCTTCCTGCCCTACGAGGCGGCGCGTCAGCGACTGACCTTCGACTCAAATCGCCGTCTTCTGGACAAGGCCCAGGCCTTCATCGAGTCAAAGGACGGCAAGACAGACTGAACACAGGACCGATCTGCAGATCCGAATCGCGGCCCTGGCCGAATCCGATAAATAATAAATAATGCTCCCGGAATGACCGTGCAGGTCTTTCCGGGAGCATGTTCTTTTTAGGCTGATTCCTGGAAGGGAACCGATGATTTGAAAATTCAGCGGTCCAGGGTCCGGTTTTTTTCCAGGGTGAGCTGGACATATCGGATCAGTGCGCCAAAGGAGATCGTGACGGAGATGATCAGCAGAGTGAATGCCAGGGCCCTGTTGATCAGAAAGGTGACGATGGCGATATGAAAAAGGAACGTCGCCATTTTCCCCCAGATATTGGCCCGGTTCACGATGCCGCGCCGGTAGGCCACTGCGCCGCCGCCGATCTGGAACAGTTCCTTCAGAGCGACCAGGATGACGAGCCAGTAGGGGATGTAATCATAGTAGGCAAAGCACAAAAGCGCCGTGGTCATCATGAGCTTGTCGGCCAGAGGGTCCAGCACGGCACCCAGCCTGGTTTCCATATGGTAGGTGCGGGCAATATAGCCATCTGCCAGATCAGATAATCCGGAAATGATGAAAATCACAATGGGATAAAAGATCCGGCTTTCGCCGCTCCCTGTTACAAAGGTGTATATGAACAGCGGGATCAGGAAAATTCGGAAAATGGATATCATATTCGGGATACTCACGCGCTTCACCTCCTCTGCTTTGATTATAACATCACAAGCCCCCAATGCTTCAACCCTTCATCATCTTTTATCATTTGAAAAAACAAAAGGATGCCTGTGGCAGCTTGAGTGAAAATAATCCGTAAAATATATACGAAATTCATCAATAAGCGTATAATAAGTCCTGCTACAAGGTGAAACGTTCCAACTGACAGGGATGATTTCTATGATTTCAGAGGAGATGTACGTATGAATACCAGAGTTGTGGTTGGCGCCCAGTGGGGCGATGAAGGGAAAGGGAAAGTAACAGATTATCTGGCAGAGACTTCCGATGTGGTCTGCCGGTTTCAGGGAGGCAACAATGCCGGGCACACCATCGAAGTTGCAGGGCGTCAGTACAAGCTGCAGCTGATTCCTTCGGGCATCGTATACGGCGGGCGGATGAATGTGATCGGCAATGGCGTCGCCTTTGACCCGGAAGCATTTTTCCGTGAAAAAGCCTATCTCGAGGAAGCGGGGGTCGAAGTGACGCCGCAGGTTCTGGCCATTTCAGATCGCGTCCACCTGATCATGCCCTACCACCTGGAACTGGACCGTCTGAAGGAGATCGCCCGGGGCCGTCATGATATCGGAACCACCGGCAAAGGCATCGGTCCCTGTTATACGGACAAATACGATCGTTCCGGGATCCGCATGTGTGATCTGATGGACGGTGATGAGTTCACCGCTAAGCTGCTGCGTAATATGGAAGAAAAGAACCTCTATATCACCCGGGTCCTGCAGGGAAACGCCCTGGACGGGGAATCGATCAACCGGCGCTACCTTGAACTGGCGGAGCTGCTGCGGCCATTTGTCACAGACACATCCGTCTTACTCGATGAAGCCATTGCCGGAGGGAAAAAGGTCCTGTTTGAAGGAGCCCAGGGCATGCTCCTTGACATCGACCACGGAACGTATCCCTACGTGACCTCCAGCAGCACCACCGCCTGCGGGGTGCCCGCCGGGGCAGGGATCGGTCCCAATCGGATCAAGCAGGTGACCGGCGTGGCCAAAGCCTATACCACAAGGGTCGGCAAGGGGCCTTTTCCCACAGAATTGTCTGATTCGACCGGAGAGCATATCCGCGAAGTCGGACATGAGTACGGTACTGTGACCGGCCGCTCCCGTCGCTGCGGCTGGCTGGATCTGGTCATCATCAAAACAGCTGCCCGCGTCTCGGGTCTGACAGATCTGGTGGTGACAAAGCTGGATACGCTAGCCGATCTGGATCCTCTACGGGTCTGCATCGCCTATGAACTGGACGGGGAGATCATTGACTATATCCCGGCATCACTGAAAGATCTTGCACGGTGCAAGCCGGTTTATCGCGAGTTCAAGGGCTGGGATTCTTCCCTGGCCGGACTGCGCAGCGCAGAGCTTCTCCCGGAGCCGGTCCGGGCATACCTGGACTGCATCGCGGAAGTGACGGGGGTGCCTGTCCGCACCATCTCTGTCGGACCCGGCCGGGACGAGACCATTGAACTGAAGGAATGATCAAACACTCTGACTGCACCAGTTTGCGGCGATAAGCTCTGCCCGGGAGCCCTCAGAGCCCGATGGCGAGGCGGCCTTAAAGAGACTGTTCCAGGACCGCAGGCATAAAACTTTCAGGGCTTTCGTCATAGAGACCGCCGTCATTGGATGATATAATACAGGCAGTAAGAGGTGATTATTTTGAAACATTACACAATGGACTATATTGTTGATTTTCGGGACGTCGATCAGTACCATGATCTGAAGGCAGAGTCGCTGCTGCAGATCCTGGGGACCGTATCCACCCACCATGAGGTCCTGGGTTTCCGGCTGAAACCCGGCTATATGATGGAATGGGATATGGCCTGGATCCTCTATCAATGGAAAGTGGAGCTGAAAGAACCCAAGCAATATGCCCGTAAAATCAGATTCCACACGCTGCCGGTTCTGAAAAAAGACATGTACATCTATCGCTATTATCTGATGGAAGATATGGAAGGCAACGAGATCGGACGGGCGCTCTCCCAATGGGTGGCGGTGGATATGACCAAACGGCGGATCGGGCGGATCCCTCAACCGGTGGCGGATATCATCAATGCCGACGGTGATCTGTCGGCAGCTTATGAAGAACGTCTGGCCAAAGTCGATGTCCAGGCGCTGCGCAAGCAAGCGGCAGTGTTTGATTTCGAATGGAAGATCCCGGTCCTTTATTCTGACATCGACAGCAATGCCCATGTCAATAACGCCATTTACGCGCGCTGGACGACGGAAACAGTCCATGCGTTTGATCCGGCCTGGCTGGATTCCAATTATCACACCGGATTCAGCATCGTCTATAAAAAAGAGAAGCAGCCCGGAGGCTCCGTTCTGTCCAAAGTCCGCCTCCAGGGGGACACTTCCTATCATGAGATCTATGACGAGGAGGGCACACTGCTGACCCTGATCGAAATGAAATGGTCCGGCAAGGATCAGGACAAAGGCGATTATTCCAATTACGACTTTGCCGCCGTCATGAGCTGATGGCAGGGCGCAATAATAAAAGACAGCACGGCGGCGTGCTGTCTTTTATTATTGTGCTCAGATTTTCCTCAGGGAGCAGCGACTGCTTCCTGAGACGATGGGTTATGGCTTGAAATCAGGATTTTCAGCAAGCCGTTCTGATCGGTTTTATTTTCTGGCATCATTCAGGGTGGAGGATCTCTCGGATGATGGCTTCGGCCGCTGCGAAGGCCGAGGACCACGCCCACTGGAGATTATAGCCGCCGCAGGCACCGCAGACATCGAGGATCTCACCGGCAAAGTAGAGATGGGGCACCCGCTTTGAAGCCATGGTATGATGATCGATCTCCCGCAGATCCACACCGCCCAGGGTCCCCTGACTGTTGGCGAAGCCGTTGGTATCAGTGATCTGCATCCGCCAGTCCGTGAGCATCCGGCTGAGCGCTTCGTAAACAGAGCGGTCGACTTCCCCGGCGGGCCGGGTCATTTTATCAAGACCGGACTGGCGAAGCAGGACCGGGATGAGCTTTTTGTGGACGATGCCATTGAGAAGAAGCTGCGCTTCCCGGCCGGGAAAGCGGATTTTCTGGCGCAGGATGAGATCGAGGACGTCCATTGGGTCCGACTCGGGAAACAGATCGATGGCAAGGATCGCAGGTTTTTGGTCATCCAGGAGCTGTGAGGCAAAGCGGGAGATCTGAAGGATGGGCGGACCGGAGACGCCGTAGTCAGTAAAAAGGAGTTCACCGGTCTCTTCATGGACGATGGCCTCGCCGTCAGACAGGGTGAGGCAGGCATCGGCTTTGACACCAGCCAGGGCCCGCAGCTGAGGAAAGTCGGTCTTCAGCTGGACCAGGGCCGGCAGCGGTTTGACGACGGAATGCCCCAGGCTCTTTGCGATTTTATAAAAGGACCCGTCAGAGCCCATGGCCGGCATGGCAGATCCCCCGGCTGCCACGAGGACGTAGTCCGCGGTAAAGGGTTCGGAGCCCGTCTGGATGGCAAAGCCTGTCTTAGTCTGGCGGATGTTTTTGACCCGGTGGCTGAGAAAAACGGGGACCTCCAGCTCTTCGAGGCGGAGCCGGATCAGATCCGATACCGAAGACGCCTGCAGGGATTTCGGGTACATTTTGCCTTCTTCCAGGGTTGTCAGCGGCAGGCCGAGTTCTCCGAAAAAAGCAATGGCCTTCGAGGCATCCTGTTCGTAGAGCGGGTCATACGCAAAGGATGGATCCTGGCAGGAGTAAAAAGGGGTCACATCAGAAGGGGCGATCAGTTTCTGATTGGTGATATTGCACCGGCCATTGCCTGTGACCAGTAGTTTTTTGAGCAGGCGGTCGCCGGCTTCGACAAGGGCCGTCTCGATGCCGGCCTCCTTCAGCCTCAGGGCGGCAATGCAGCCGGCTGCACCGCCGCCGGCGATCATGACTTGATAATGTTTCATGGTTTCATTCCTTAACAATTTATTGTCTTTTTTGACATAGCACGGATCCGGTTATTTGATATGATCAGATATATGAAGTTTCCAGAGTCTGCAGGTCAATCCGGATCCCAGGGGGAGCCAAAAGCGCAAAGCCTGCGTCGGGAGTTCATTCATCGAAGTAATGGATATCAGTATTATAACAAAGAAGAGGAGTTTGAAATGGCATCACATGAATTTATGGATCATAAAAACTGGCTGGTCTGCGGGAACGTAACGAATGAGGAAAAATATGCCTACAAGATCCTGAACGCGCTGAAAAAGAACGGCTATCAGGTCGGAGGCTATCACCCCAAAGCGGAAGAAGGGGACGGCGTTTATAATGATCTGTCCAGCGTCCCGTTTGCAGTGGATGTTCTGGACCTGGTGGTCAACCCGGCCACCGGCCTTGAGATCCTCCGGGAAGCCCATAAAATGGGCGTGACAAGGGTCCTGGCGCAGCCAGGCGCAAGAAGTGAGGAGATCAGAGCTTATTGCGAAGACCATGGGTTGGAGTACCTGGAAAGCTGTGTCCTGGTTGAACTGGGAAAAGCCGGACTGCCAATCTAAGACCATCAGACAGGACCAGTCCGCCTGAGTTGAGCCTATGCGCCCATCGAGACCCTCGATGGGCGCATGTTGTAT
>CAYYVR010000062.1:0-5249 GCA_964475185.1 uncultured Clostridium sp.
GCCTTCGACCAAACCTGCATCCACGGCACCGCAGGGGACCATTGCCAGAGGTACATCCAAATTCAATGAAAGCCTGAAGGAACGCTCAGCAAACATCAAACTGGCGACCAGCCGGATCAATAAAGTTGTCGTTGAACCCGGTCAGGTGTTCTCGACGCTGAAATGGATGAAAACCCCAAATGCTTCCAACGGATATCAAAACGCACCCGTCTTCTCCGGAGGGACCATGGTGGATGGACCCGGCGGCGGGGTCTGCCAGGTCTCCTCAACCCTCTACAATGCGGTGATCCGGGCCGGACTTGAGATCGTTGAGCGCCATACGCATGGCTTCTCGGTCAGTTATCTGCCCCTGGGCATGGATGCCACGGTCTACGCCCCCAGCAAGGACTTCAGATTCAGAAATACGCTGGATCATCCCATTACCATCCGGGGCAGTGCTGCCGACGGCGTTCTGACGTTCCGAATCGTCACCAACGAGGACGCCCTGGGCGGCATCACCTATAAATTCACTCAGCCCAAGGATGAAGAGAACCGGACGGTGGGAGAGAAACATTGGACCATCATCGAAACGGATGAACTCGCGCCCGGGGAGGAAGAGATCCTGGTGTCTCCCCATCCGGCTGCCAGCCAGAAAGTGTATCGCAAGACTTACAAAAACGGAAAGCTCATCAAAACGGAGTTTTTTGATAAAATCACCTACCGGGAGCTGGTCGGCGTCAAGCGCGTCGGGATCTGATCCGGTTTAAGCTGAAAGAATTCAGCATTTGTTAATACAATCGGGAAAGGCCTCCGGATCTGCGGACGAAGCAGGATCGGAGGCTTTTTGACGGGGCAGGTCGATTGGTGGGCAGGTCATGACCTGTTATAATAGAATTTAAGTTAACCAGCGCGCTCCATGGCGGAGGGTGCATCGGCGCGAAATGAGGAATCAATTCTTGGAAAATCAAACCATACAGCGAATCCTGACCAATGTCAGTAAAGTCATTGTCGGAAAAGACAGAGAAATCATCAATATTTTAAAGGGGATCCTCTCCGGCGGCCATATCCTCATTGAAGATCTGCCCGGTCTGGGAAAGACCACCATGGTCAAAACCATGGCAAAAACCATGGATCTGAGTTTTTCCCGGATCCAGTTCACACCGGATCTTCTGCCCTCGGACATCACGGGGATCTCTGTCTACAACCAGAAAGATATGACCTTTGAATTCCGGAAAGGGCCGGTCTTTGCCAACCTCGTCCTGGCGGATGAGATCAACCGGACGTCGCCCAAGACCCAGGCGGCGCTCCTTGAAGTCATGGAGGAGACCCAGGTGTCGGAAGGGGCGGTCTCTTATCTTCTCGATGAGCCCTTTGTCGTCATGGCGACGCAGAATCCCATTGAGTATGAAGGGACCTTCAATCTTCCGGAAGCGCAGCTGGACCGGTTCATCATGAAAATCTCCATCGGCTATCCGGAAAAAGAGCAGGAGATGAATATTCTCAGAAATTTCCGGTTGGTCAGTCCCCTGGATCAGCTCAGACCGGCGGTGACCAGGCAGGATATCCTGGATCTGATGGCCCTGGTCCGTCAGGTGGAAGTGGCCGATGCCATCAATGATTACATCGTTCGCCTGGCGGATGAGACGCGCACCAATGATCTGCTCTCCATTGGCGTCAGTCCCCGGGCTTCCCTTGCGCTGATGCGTCTTTCCCAGGCTCAGGCCCTGATCCAGGGGAGGGACTACGTTATTCCGGAAGACGTCAAAGACAACGTGATGCTATGCTTCCCCCACCGGGTGAAACTGTCAGCGGCAGGACGGATGAAAAACATTTCTGAGACTGAAGTCATCCGGTCGATCCTGGCCTATGTCAAAGCCCCCCGCTAAGCCTTTCACAGGCGAAACAAGGACAATACATGAAAATTGATTATCGATATATCCTCGTGTTCGCCCTGTCCCTGATGGGGTCCTACTGGATGGGCGGTTACACAGCCAATGCCATATTCCTGATCGTTGCGCTGCTGTTTGCCGCTGCGCTGCTGCAGATCATCCTGTTTTCCGTGATGCTGAAGATCTCCATGGTGGAACCGGAGGGAAAGCCCGTGGCGGGCAAGCCGTTCCGGCTGTCCGTCAATCTCAGCAACGAGGGGTTCATGGACATTGCCCATGTCTCATCCCAGGCGGATGACTTCCGGGATCGCCGGGTGATCTCCGTCAGGGGCAGAGATACGGCCTATCTGAGCTACCATTTTATGCCCCGGGTCCGCGGGATCGTTGAGGTGGGCACCATCAAGGTCGGGATCTCCGATCTTCTGAACATCCTGACCAGGGTTGTGGAGCTGGAACCGGACCACATCAAAGTCTATCCGGATGTGTTGGACGAACTGCCGGATCATCTCGCCTGGAGCACCATCGGCGAAGGCAACCAGTTCCGGTCCTATTCCCGGGAAAATCCCTACATCGTTCGGGAACTTCGCCGCTATAAACCGGGGGATTCGTTTCGCAAGATCAACTGGAAAGTGTCGGCCAAGTTCAATGAACTGTTCGTCCGGCGCGGCGAAACCACCGAAGAAAAGGATATCCTCATCATCTTGGATATGAACCGGAACATTCTTGCCATGGACCGGGCCGGTGTGTACGAAAACACGCTGGTCACCGATGCGCTGACCCTCTCCAGGGGACTGGCCAGGGAGGGCATCCCCCATGGCTTCATTTTAACGGATCCGCTCCACCATCATTTTGAGATCACCTCTCTGGCCGACTACCAGGCCCTGGAGGAGCATATGATTTTGCATAAGGCCGATGGAGAGGACACGCTGCGTGAGTTCATCGCTCAGAAAAATGAGTTTCTTCATGAACGGGGCGCCCTGATTTTCTTTACCCGGCCCATCGCTGAAGATCTGGCAGCCTGTGATCATCTCAAATATGATCGCAACCAGGTCCTTGTTTTTGCGCCGCAGCTGAAGAAAAAGGGCATTACCTCTGACGGCCGCCGGATGATCCTGAAAGAACTGGAGGGACCGGGTTATGAAATGGCTTAAGAAAAACCAGATCAAGGTCCTGGTCATCCTTATCCACAGCCTGGTCCTGGCCAGGCTGCTCCTGGGGGCCTACGCCGTGGATCTGACCGAACCCTTCGGCTTTATCGTTCCGGTGCTGAGGATCGCCGTCCCGGCCGCCCTCATCGGCATCGGGATCACCGGACTGATCCGTGACCTCAGAGCCGTCTACCTTCTGCTGGTTCTCATTGGCGGAGTGTTCCTCTGGCAGACTTTCACTTATGATCCGGAGCGGATCGTGGACGCGATCCGGCTGATCAACGATAAGCTGTCGGCCAGTCGCGCCCTGGTCTATGAAGACTTCAGTTTTCTCATTGAGAACATCACTCTGATCGTAGTGGTGTTATCCTTTCTGACGATCTACGTCTATCCCTGGAACCTTCTCATCATGGATCTGTCCTTTCTGTTCTTTCTGTGGGCGGTGGACAGCCTGCCGGACAGGGAATCACTGCTGGTGCCCCTGGTCTATCTATGGGGATTCCTCTTTGTCCATGACCGGATCATTTCCCGTGATGCGGATTTCAGTGAATTCCAGATCAACCGCGTTGACAAGCGGTCCCGGCTGCTCCAGGGACTCGTGCTGTCGCTGATCATCAGTGCCATCACCATCAATCTGGTCGGGCAGACCAAAGGACCGCTTTATGATGATGTCTGGATGAAGGCCAACGATTATCTGATGCAGGATGATTTTTTGTCCGGGGATTATTTCATGGACTCATTTTCTCTCAGTTCCACCGGTTATCAGGATTCGTCCACTTCGCTGGGCGGCGATGTCTCACTGAACAATTACATTGCCCTGCGGGCCGTGGGGGATGTCCCAACGTATCTGCGGGGCAACACCAAGCGAGTCTATACCGGCAGCATCTGGGAGAAAAGCGATCTGATCTACCGAACAGACAATAACGCCTCCCAGCTCACCACCCAGACTTACAAAGATGCCCCCGTGCATCAGATGACCGTGGATCCTGCAGGCGTCGAAACCTCCAGTCTCTTTGTACCGATCTACCCCCGGTCCGTGACATTGGAGCAGACCCGTCGCGACAAGCGAGTCTACTACAGTATCCAGGATCAGACTTTCATGGCGGCAGACCCCCAGAAGGACAATTACACCGTGAATTTCTACGATCAGGCCTATGTGGAAGCCCTGGCGCTGGAGGGCATCGATGATCGCTACACAAGAGACCATGAACCTTATCTGCGGGTCCCCTCCACCATCACGCAGCGCACGGTGGATCTGGTCACCGACATCATTGCCGACCAGACGGGCCAAGGGGAAAAGATCCTGGCCATCACGACGTATCTGCGTGATCATTATGAGTACACCCTGACCCCGGGGGATCCCCCGGCGGGGCAGGATTTTGTCGATCACTTTCTCTTTGAGGCTGAGGAGGGCTACTGCGTATACTATGCAACGGCGCTGACGGTGATGCTCCGCATCGCGGGGATCCCGGCACGGTACGCAGAAGGCTTCAAGGTCTCCGATGAGACCGACAGTGAAGGGTTTCGGATCATCCGGAATTCTGATGCTCATGCCTGGACGGAGGTCCTCACTGATCCCAGGCAGGATCTGTGGACCATATGGGATGCCACGGGGACCCCGCGGGACTTTGACGCCATGGGAGAAAACGGCGGTTCCACGCCCATTCCGTCGACCCGCCCGGGCCCGGAGGTGACAACACCGGTGCGGACGCTTCCCGAAGATACGCTGCCTGACGGCCTGCCATCACCCGGTGAGGGGCCCGACGGCGGAGAGGACTTCCGTGATCTTGAAATCCCGGGCTGGCTCTGGGGGATCCTGCTGGCAGCTCTGCTGGCCGCAGGCATCGTCTTGCTGAAGCGCAGCCGGATCAAACGGCTCATGGAAGCGGACGATGCAGAGCGCTATCTGAAGTACATCATCAGCCTGCTGGAGGAGTCGGGCCTGGAGATCCGGGATTCTGACACATTGTTCGACATTACCCGGCAAATCGAAGACGAAGAGACCCAAAAGCAGTTCCGCCGCTTTGCCCTGGCTCACTACAGAGCCCGTTACGGGCAGCAGCCGCTTAAAATGGGGACAGCACAACGCAGGGACCTGCTGGATGAAGTCTATCGGATCCATCGGATGAGCAACCCGAAAATCAGACATTGGCTGCGCAGATTCGTGATCTGACCCAATGACAATTTAGATTTCATAAAAGCAAAAACTACAATTAGAGCAAAATGTAAAATA
>CAYYVR010000062.1:5349-13897 GCA_964475185.1 uncultured Clostridium sp.
CAGCCAAAGAAAATCACAGAACGAAGAAAGATACCGGGATCGAAGGATCTGCGGTTTACAGGAGGAAGTATGGTCAAACTGATTTGCCTCGACATGGACGGCACCTTACTGGATGGACAGCTTCAAATCTCGGAGCAGAACAGGGAAGCCATCACTCTGGCGCAGAAACAGGGGATCGCGGTCACCATTGCCACGGGCAGAATGTATGCCTCAGCGCTGGTCTTTGCCCGGGAGCTGAACATCGACGTGCCGCTGATCACCATGAACGGCGCGCTGGTCAAACATCCCTTGACCGAAGAAAAACTAAGTGAATACAGCATCGGCAGGGAAGAACTGATCCGTGTCATTGACCGAATCACAAGCTATGGGTACCGGCCCAATTTCTATGATGAGTTCAATCTTTACGTCGGCCAGGGGCTGCAGCGGTACTATCAGACCGGACTGTTCGCCAAAATGGATCCCAGGTATCAGATCATCTCACTGGATGATTCGTTCTCCTATGAGGACCTGGTGGAACGGGCCGGCGATTCCATCAAAAAAGGGATCTTCTTTCCCAGCCCTGAACATCGGGAACGCCTGCGCCGAGAACTCCTGGCGGTGGGCAACGTCCAGGTCGTGGGATCATCACCGTCCAATCTGGAGATCACCCATTTCCTGGCAGACAAGGGCAGAGCCGTCAGGACCCTGGGCAGCCATCTGGGGATCTCCGTGGAGGAGATCATGGTCATCGGAGATTCCGAAAATGACCGCAGCATGCTGGAGGTCGCCGGTTATCCCGTGGCCATGGGCAATGCCGCACAGAGCCTCAAAAACATTGCAGCCCATATAACACTGGATAATGAACATCACGGGGTGGCACGGGCCATCCGGGAAATCGCATTGGGGGAATCATGCTGAACATCGTGCTATATCAACCGGAAATACCGCAGAATACAGGAAATATCGGGCGCACCTGTGTCCTCACCGGGTCTCGCCTGCATCTGATCAAACCCCTGGGTTTTGAGATCAGCGACAAGCAGATCCGCCGTACCGGTCTGGATTACTGGAAAGATGTAGATCTTGAGATCCACGAATCCTGGGAGGCGTTTAAATCAAAATATCCAGACGCCGTGATATACGCCATCACCACCAGGGGGGAGGAATACTATGATCAGGTCTCCTTCCAGGACGGTGATTTTGTGTTGTTTGGCAGAGAATCCTCCGGTTTGCCCGATCCGATCCGACAGGAACTTCAGGGTCATCTCATCCGGATCCCGATGATCAAGACCTCTGCCCGCTCACTGAATCTTTCCAATACGGTGGCGGTGGTGGCTTATGAAGCGATGAAACAGATGGGGTTCCCGGGCATGAAGTAGCGGCCGTCACAGCAGCCGCCCACAGTTCGTTGTGAACTTGAATTAATATCGAACAGATGTTACGATGACAGACAAAAGAATTATTGAAACATGCATGACAAACCACGAATTTATATTGTATGATAAAATAGTTTCTGGAAAATGTTATGGATCGATAAATTCCTGATAGAAACTCAAAAGATAAAAAAGTGAAAAGGAAGATATGATATGGGAAAAAATTTACTGATTGCACAATCCGGGGGACCGACCTCAGTGATCAACGCCTCGCTGGCCGGCGCCATCAAGGCGGCATTGAACCATCCGGGGATCGATAAAGTCTACGGTGCTCTGCACGGTCTGGAAGGCGTCCTGAAAAATCGCATCATCGATGTCCGCAGCGCTTTTCCGGATGATGAGTCCTTTGAATGCCTGAAGCGGACTCCTTCCATGGCGCTGGGGTCCTGCCGGTTCAAACTGGCCAAGGAGCCGGATGAAAACTATGAGCTCATTGCAAAGAAGCTTCGGGAGCTGGAAGTCGGCTATTTCCTCTACAATGGCGGCAATGACTCCATGGACACCGTGGATAAGCTGGCAGCCTATTTTGAAGCATCCGGCATGGATGTCAAATGTGTCGGGATCCCGAAAACCATCGACAACGACCTTGTGGAGACCGATCATACACCGGGCTTTGGATCGGCGGCCCGTTTTGTCGCTCACAGCCTGCGTGAGATCTATTGTGATGCTTCGGTTTATGACCGCAACTCTGTGACCATCGTTGAGATCATGGGGCGCAATGCTGGATGGCTCACCGCAGCGTCCGTACTGGCCCGTAATGAGATGTTCAATGCACCTCATCTGGTTTATCTGCCTGAAGTGCCCTTTGACAGGGAGCAGTTCATCGAGCGGATCAAGGAGCTGTCCCAGAATCAGAAAGTCATCGTCATTGCCGTATCCGAGGGAATTAAATTTGCCTCCGGAGAATATGTCAATGTGGCACCTAAATCCGAACATGATTCCTTCGGCCATGCAGCCCTGTCCGGTTCCGGTCGGTACCTCGAAGAGATCATCCGCAAGGAATTCGGATTCAAGACTCGGAACATCGAATTTAGTCTGCTGCAGCGTTCAGCCGCACACCTGTCTTCGGATGTGGATGTCGAGGAAGCCTTTACCTGCGGTGCCAAAGCCGTTGAATATGCAACGGCCGGCATGAACCGGGTCATGGTTTCCATGCAGCGGATCAGCCAGGATCCCTATCAAATCGAATACGTCCCGATGGATGTCTCCAAAATCGCCAACCGGGAAAAACCGGTCCCGGCTGAATGGATCTCACCGGACGGGACGGATCTGACGCAGGCGTTCGTGGACTATGCCAAACCCCTGATCGGAACGCAGCCTCTGCCTGAGTTCTTCCTTTTCGATAAAAACAATGTGATTTAACTGCATTCGAATCAAAAAAAGAATAACAAACAGAATAAAAAAACAGCCGTTGCCCGTCAATGGCTGTTTTTTCAGAGAAGGGCTCCCCAAGTCCAGGATTTGAGAACCCGGATCCGGGCGCCCGGATCGTATATCGGATAAATGAATAATCAGATAAAACAAAACAGCGTGGTGGAATCCTTAATAAGTATGGGCCGACGTACCATAATCCACCGATCCGGTTCTCTGGCATCGCATAAATTTGTTTAATTTTTGAAAATTATAAAGTTATTTTTAGTATAAATACAAAATAATGCAAGGGAGGGGCTGATAACTGGATAAACATTCAAAATAGCGCATGCAGGCGGATTTAATATGCTCACAATGCAGCTCTGTGCTATAATCAGATTGAATGTTAAACTAACCAAAAACAGGAGGGTTACAATTCAATGAATAAGAGAATGACAGCTGTTCTAGCTTCCTTACTGATGGCTACCACCATCGTTGCAGGATGCAAGCCAACTACTCCGACAACCACGACTACTGCCGGTGAGACCACCACCACTGCCAGTGAGACCACGACCACTGCCGGTGAGACCACCACTGCCGGCCCGGACATTACAGGAAAGTCAGTGGGTATGTCCACGGATGAAGGCGGTAAGGGAGACAAGTCCTTTAATGATGCCGGTATTGCAGGACTTGACAAGATCAAGGCTGAATACGGACTGGACTACGACCTCATCGAAACACTCAATCCCGATCAGATCCAGCAGAATCTGGAAACCATCGTATCAAAAGATGAATTTGCCGTAACCGTCGGATTCAAAATGATGGATGCAGTGAAGAATGTGGCCACAGCCAACCCCGAGAAGAAATTCCTGCTGGTCGACGCCGTGGTCGAACTGCCAAATGTAAAGAATGTTCTGTTCAAGGAACATGAAGGATCATTCCTGCTCGGTGTCATCGCGGGTATGATGACTGAAACCAATAAAGTCGGTTTCATCGGCGGAATGGAAGGCGACGTGATCGGCCGGTTTGAATCCGGATTCGCCGCCGGTGTCATGAGTGTCAATCCCGAGGCCGGAAAACTTCTGGTACCCCAGGGCGAAGCACAGCATGGAGAATTCGTCACCTATGCAGCCAGCTTCTCTGATGCCACCAAGGGCAAGGAAATAGCACTGGATATGTATAACCGCGGAGCAGACGTTGTTTACCACGCAGCCGGCGGAGTAGGCCTTGGATTGTTTGATGCTGCCCAGGAAGCCGGAAAGTACGCCATGGGCGTTGACTCCGACCAGGCGCTGATCATTCCCGACAAAGCGGATGTCATTCTGGTATCCATGATGAAAGGGGTTGACGTAGCCGTTTATGACGCTGTCAAATCCTACATCGACGACACCTTCGAAGCCGGAACGGAAAATCTGGGACTGGCTGAGGATGCCGTTGGCTTATCTGATACCATCCACCCGGATCTGGCTGCCAAGCCGGAGATCCTGACCAAGGTCGACGAATACAAAAAAGCCATTGTTGACGGATCCCTCGTCGTTCCGGGAACCATTGACGAACTGAAGGAATTCAAAGCTGAATAAGCGATCATTCCAGTAAATGAATAAGTTTACAACACAAAGCCGGATGGTGTCCCCATCCGGCTTTCATTTGGGTTATAATAAATTAAAGACCAATTTATTCGGAATAATATTCCAAGGGGTGCGATAATGGAAAAAGTAATTGAAATGAAAGGGATCACCAAAGTTTTTCCGGGTGTCGTAGCCAATGACAAGGTGGATTTTGACCTTCAAAAAGGAGAGATCCATGTTCTTCTCGGAGAAAATGGTGCCGGAAAGACCACGCTGATGAACGTTCTCTACGGCCTTTATCAGCAGGAAGAAGGTACGATTTTTGTCAACGGCAAGGAAGCGAAGATCACGAACCCGTCCAAAGCCATTGAACTTGGCATTGGGATGATCCATCAGCACTTTATGCTGGTCGATATATTTTCAGTGACTGAAAATATCATTCTGGGCAACGAGCCCATGAACGGACTGAAAATCGACATGGAAAAAGCGCGCAACGATGTCAAAGAGCTGGCGGAGCGGTATGACTTCAATATCGATCCCGATGCCCTGATCAAGGACATCACGGTGGGCCAGCAGCAGAAAGTCGAGATCCTGAAAGCGCTTTACCGGAAAACCGACATCCTGATCCTGGATGAGCCCACTGCAGTGCTGACGCCGCAGGAGATCGATGAACTGGAGATCATCCTTAGGAATCTGACCCGTGAGGGCAAATCGGTGATCCTCATCACCCACAAGCTCAAGGAGATCATGAAGATGAGTGACCGTGTCACGATTCTCAGACTTGGCAAAGTGGTGGGAGAGGTCATGACCAAAGATACGACCATCCCTGAGCTGGCGGAAATGATGGTGGGCCGTTCGGTCAAACTGTCCGTGGACAAGGATCCGCACGAAGCCAAGGAAGAAGTCCTGATCGTAAAGAATCTCAACTACAGGGATGAACGCGGTGTCGTGAAGATCAAAGACCTTTCCTTTTCGGTCCGGCGCGGCGAGATCCTGGGCATCGCAGGTGTCGATGGCAATGGCCAGCATGAACTCGTGGAGATCCTGACGGGTCTGATCCCGGCGGAATCCGGCAGTGTTTTACTGAACGGGGTGGAGATCCTGGGCTATACCCCTGACAAAGTCATCAAAGCGGGAATGTCCAATATCCCTCAGGACCGGCACAAACGCGGGTTGGTCCTGGATTTTCCCCTGTATGAAAATGCGATCCTGGGGCAGCATAAGGAAGATAAATTCAACAAAGGGGTCTCGCTGAACTATTCAGCCATCAAGGCATATACCCGAGAGCTCATCGAAGATTTTGACATCCGGACGCCCAATGAAACAGTACCCGCACGGAGTCTGTCCGGCGGAAATCAGCAAAAACTCATCGCGGCACGGGAAATCAGCAAGGATCCCATCGTGCTCATCGCCTCGCAGCCGACCCGTGGCCTGGATGTGGGCGCCATCGAATACATCCACAAGCGCCTGATCCGCGAACGGGATTCGGATAAAGCCGTGGTCCTGGTTTCGCTGGAGCTGGATGAAGTCATGGATCTGTCCGATCGGATCTCCGTCATTTACGGGGGACACATCAGTACCACCATCGATCGGGAACTGGCAACGGAAAATAAACTGGGCATCCTCATGGCCGGCGGTACGCTGGAGCCGGATGAGGCGAATGCATCGAACAACAGCGCCGATGGGAAGGCGGTGCCGACACAGACGATCCCCGGGGAGACCGTGGAACCGGGCCCCGCAGGGGTAAAACCAGGTGAGCTGCCAGCAGCCCCGGCTGAAAAAGACACAGAGTTGTCAAAACTGGCAGATTCCTTAACAGAGGATGCGCAAACGCAAAGCCGTGGCGCAGGATCCGGCGAACTCAAGGGGAAAGAGGAGGGCCATCATGGAACAGAAAAATAAAACCCAAAACCTGGAAAAATTCCTTCCTCTGATCACGCCGGTGGCATCACTGGTGCTGGCGCTGGTCATTTCCCTCTTTATCGTTTACTACACGATCCCGGAAATTTCGCTGGGGGAATCGGCCAGCCTGTTCTTCTCTTCGCTGTTGGAGGCGAATTTCAAGAATACCAAGGCGGTCTCCGATTTCCTGGTCAACACGACCCCGCTGATTTTCACCGGTCTGGCTCATGCACTGGCTTTCCGGTCCGGCCTCTTCAACATTGGTGTTGAGGGTCAGTTTACGATCGCGGCCATTACCGCTGCGGCGCTGGGACTCATCCCCGGTTTGCCCTTCATCGTCCATATCCCTCTGGTCATCGGCGGTGCCATGCTGGCAGGCGCTCTGTGGGCTTTCATCCCCGGTTTCTTCAAAGCGACCCGGGGCACCAATGAAGTCGTCAATACCATCATGATGAACTACATCGCCATGCATGTGTATAACTACATCATCAAAAATCCGCTGAAAGTGCCCAATACCGTCGCCACTGAAAACATCCAGACCTCTGCAATGCTGTACCGGTTCCTGGGCGATCGCTATCGCGTCAACGTGGGGCTGTTCATCGCCATTGCCTGCGCCTTCGGTGTCTGGTATTTCATGAGCTTCACCAAGAAAGGCTATGAGCTCAGAGCCACCGGCCTCAACATGTATGCCGCCGAATATGGCGGGATGAACCGCCGGCGCAACATCATCCTGGCCATGGTGATCTCCGGCGCACTGGCCGGTCTGGCCGGTGCCGGCCAGATCATGGGGCCTGAAACCTCCGCCAAGGAACTGGCGAAGTTTGCAGGATTCGGGTTCAACGGCATCGCCGTTGCCCTGTTGGCCAAATCCCATCCCCTGGGCGTGCTGCTGTCCGCCATGCTCTTCGGTGCCCTGATCAATGCCGGGCCCTACATGCAGCTCAACGGCATATCCAAGGACATCGGCTTCATCGTGCAGGCTCTGGTTATCCTGTTTGTAGCAGCAGACCATATCTGGAAGATCCTTCTGGATCAGAGAAAGAAAAAGGAGGCAGCAAAAAATGGAAGGTAATATGCCCTTTATCGTTGGTTTCCTGGCTGCCACGCTTCGAATCGCGACGCCATTGATCCTCACATCGCTGGGTGGAGTCATTAATGAAAAATCCGGGATCACCAACATCGGTCTGGAAGGGATCATGATCATGGGCGCATTCTTCGCCGTGGTCGGGTCAGAATACTCCGGCAATGCCTATATCGGTCTTGCGGTGGGGATGCTGGCAGGGGTGTTTACCGCACTGATCCATGCCTTCCTGTCCATCCACCTGAAATCCGACCAGATCATTTCCGGTACGGCCATCAATACGCTGGCCGCGGCCATCCCATCCATGCTTTTGTGGATCCTATTCGGGATGCAGAGCCAGTCTGAAGGGGTAGCCCGCATCGCCTACTCTCCGGAAATGCGCCAGTTCCTAGGTTCGATTCCGTTCATCGGTTCATTTCTGCTGGAATTGAACTACATGGTATTCATCGCGCTGATCCTGGTGGCGGTGTTCACCTGGATGATGAATAAATCACGCTGGGGTCTTCGTCTGCGCAGTGTGGGAGAATATCCCAAGGCTGCCGATACCCTGGGTATCAATGTCTACCTGACCCGGTACAAGGCAGTTCTCCTCTCGGGAGCACTTGCCGCCATGGGCGGCGCCTCGCTGTCCATTGTATCCGGGAACATTTACCGGGACGGTATGATCAACGGCCGTGGGTTTATTGCCCTGGCTGCCATGATCTTCGGAAACTGGACACCCCTGGGCGCGCTGGGGGCATCACTGCTGTTCGGTGCGGCTGAAGCGCTTCAGATCCGGTCCCAGTCCTTCGGACTGCCGATCCCCACGGAAGTGTATTACATCCTGCCGTATCTCATGACCATGATCGCCATCACGGCCTTCGGCAAGCGTTCACATGCTCCGGCGGCCCTGGCCAAACCCTATGAGAAGGGTCAGCGTTAACTTCTTCGTTGCAACGGATCAGAAGCGTCATCCTCTCATCCCATGGACAGTCTGAACAGCCATCGGGGGATGATCGAGGGGCGCCTGACATCAAACCATCAGAAAAACACCTTCAAATCCTGCAGGACGGGAGTGGGAGGTGTTTTTCCGTGCCGTGAGCTAAAAAGCCTGAAGCTGTTCCTGACGGGTTGTGTCCCGCTGCTCAAAACCGGAAGGACATGGAGGACCAAAAGGGAGGGGGTCCATCTGAAAGTGAAGCAGAACCCGAATTCCCTAAAACAATATAGTCTACAGTAAGACCTGACCCTTTTTCGAT